>NZ_JACJUP010000022.1:0-17426 GCF_014748295.1 Planktothrix sp. FACHB-1355
GAGTGGGGGGGCGGGGGAAGTAAAACTGATGAATTATATCATATCCGGTAGAATCGGTTATCTAAAAAAATCCCTTTCTTATCTGCATTTATCTGCGTTTATCTGCGTTTATCTGCTTACATCTGCGGTAAAAATTTAACCCCCGATCTCGATAATCTTTGCGATCGCTTTGACACTACCGATAAAACCAGACACGATATTATTGTTGCCATTGCACGAAAAACAAACCGGATTTCTGATTCTCGATCGCGTAATAACAAGTTGCATTCAAGTGGGCCTAACTTTCTTTCCCCCACTTCCCCACTACCCCGCTCTCCCACTCTCTCCTCTAAATTACACTTTTGACGGCAAATCTGTATAACTAAGGAACAAATTTCTCGTTTTTATCTGTAATGAAATGTAATCAAAACAAACGATATCAGAGGAGAGCGATCGAGATAAAATACTGCCGATAAAACTTTCGCTCACACAATGCGCTTTGTAGCGCAGGGAACATATGCGTCATTTGATTTCGTTGTTGAGGCGCGAACGCAAACAGCAAAAATTGAAACCCCCAAAGAAAAGGGGCAAACGCCTAATCCGTGTTGGCACAACTATATTTTTTGCAGTCTTGGGTTTAATAGCATTTCTCGCTTTGGGATTTCAAGCAGAAAAAGCTAAGGCAATGGAAATTGCAGATAGTATAATGCGATCGAATTGGCGAAGCACCTCTTTCCCAGTCGAAAATTTTCAACGCTATTCATCTGCTTACGGTTATCGCTTAAATCCCGATGGTTCCCCCGGATGGGGATTTCATCGCGGCATAGATATTGCCGCACCCGCAGGTAGCTACATCCGCAGTTGGTCAACCGGTGAAGTTGTGGAAATTGCCAACGATCGCCTTTGCGGAACCAAACTTGTGATTAAATCGGGTGAGTGGCAACACATTTACTGTCACCTCAAAGGACGTGCTGCCACATCCCCCCAAGGACGTTACCTCAACGACCCCGAAAGCGGTCTGCAAATCTGGGAAGGACAGCAGGTCAACGCAGGAATCCGCATTGGCAGAGTCGGGACAACCGGCAGAACTACTGGCCCTCACTTGCACTGGGGTCTTAAATACGATGGCACTTATATCGATCCCGGTATAGTTCTCCAGGCAATGTATCAGCAACAACCTCGCGGTTATCGGTGGTAATCGGTGATTCAGGAATTTTAGATTTTAGATTGGATTTCAACCTAAAATCTAAAATTCCCCATTACCCACTAATTGCTGAACACAGACCAACCCTTTTGATGTTGTTCGGGTAACGTTGCATACTCAGAAACAATTTTACGGAATTGATCGCCGTCAATTGTCTCTTGGTCTACGAGTTGATCCACCAAGCGATCGATCAAAGTGCGATTCGATCTCACAATTTGTTTGGCATGGGCGTAACAATGGTCAATAATTGTGCGTACCTGTGCATCAATACGGGTAGCAATTGCTTCCGAATATTCCGCTCTCGCCCCCAAGTCGCGTCCCAGAAACACTTCATTACCTTGAGTTTCCAACGCCAAAGGCCCCAAGTCCGACATTCCGAAGCGCGTCACCATCTTCCGCGCCAGCGAGGTCACCTCCTCCAAATCACCCCCCGCACCGGTAGTGATTTCGCCCTCACCAAAAATCACCTCTTCTGCCGCTCTACCGCCCATAGTAGCGGTGATATCAGCCAAAATCTGCGCTTTCGACTCCAAACCCAACTCTTCGCCAGGGCTAAACCAAGTTAAACCCAAAGCGCGTCCGCGAGGCAGAATCGTCACTTTTTCTAAAAGATTGTGCTGCGGGAGAAGACTACCGACAACCGCGTGACCGACTTCGTGATAAGCAATCAAGCGTTTCTTACTGCTATCTACCAGCGGCGTCCGTTCCATACCCGCCACTACCCGGTCAATGGCATCGTTAACTTCCAACATGGTGATGGCATCTTTGCGCCGACGCGCTGTCAGAATCGCCGCTTCGTTGAGCAAATTCGCCAAATCAGCGCCGGTAAATCCGGGAGTGCGGCGGGCAACTGCTTCCAGAGAAACTTCTGGGGCTAGTTTCTTATTGCGAGCGTGAACCTTTAAAATCTCCAAACGCCCTTTGATATCGGGAAGATCGACAATAATTTGGCGATCGAATCTTCCCGGACGCAATAAGGCGGCGTCGAGAACGTCGGGACGGTTAGTAGCGGCGATGACGATAATACCGCTATTACCTTCAAAACCGTCCATTTCCGTCAGCAACTGGTTGAGAGTTTGCTCTCTTTCATCGTTACCGCCGCCGATACCCGTACCGCGCTGACGCCCAACCGCATCGATTTCATCGATAAACACGAGACAGGGAGCGTTTTCTTTCGCTTTTCTGAACAAGTCGCGCACGCGGGAAGCACCCACACCCACGAACATTTCCACAAATTCCGAACCGGAGATACTGAAAAATGGCACCCCAGCTTCGCCAGCAATTGCCTTCGCCAGCAGGGTTTTGCCAGTTCCCGGCTGACCGATCAGCAATACGCCTTTGGGAATGCGAGCTCCTACAGCGCTGAAGCGTTCCGGCTGTTTGAGGAAAGTGACCACTTCGGCGAGTTCTTCTTTAGCTTCTTCGATACCTGCCACATCGTCGAACTTGATACCGGTTTTAGCTTCCATCTGGAAGCGAGCGCGGGATTTCCCGAAATTCATCGCTTGGTTAGAAGCATTGGCAGATCTCCGCAAAATCATCAGCAATCCGGAGATTAACAGCAGCACTAAGAGCAAATTGATTATAAAGCCCATCGCTGCTGTGCGATCGGCTGTAGGCTGCTCGGAAAAGTCTACGCGCTTGGAGCGCAGTCTGGCAATTAGCTCTGGATTTTGCGTAAATACACTCACCGTCGCCTGCGTAGTGCCTTGCTTTTTATCCTTTTTATTTTTTAATAAGGTGACTTTGGCAAGCTGTTGGGTTGGATCGATCTCAACTTTAGTAACTTCGCCAGCATCTATCTTCTTAAGCAGTTCCGTGTAAGTGAGCGATTGCTGCTGCTGTTGCTGTGCGGAAGCGACGAGGGGTAAACTTCCCAGCAAAACACCCTGCATTATCAACCAACTGGCCGTCATCGCAAAAGTTCCGGCCAAACCTTTTTTGGGTGCCTGTCCGATCCATTTTTGGATTCGAGAATTTTTCATCATGCGATCGTCCTTTTTCTGCTGCTATTACCCACCGCCAGCCTTGGGAATTGAGAATATATGCTGACAAATCCAGTTTAACGAAGCTGAGGCAGTCTCTGGGGGTAAAGCCGAGATACGTGCTGTCCTTTGACAAGATGTAAATTTGTCTAAAAGTCGCCAAAGCACTACAGGGATTAGATGGCGGGGATTACATCGGGATTTGTGCGATCGCCCCTCGCTGTAGGTTGAGTTCACTCTGTCAAGTCCTTGCTTGTGAATCAGTAGGTAGCGTGAAACCAAACATGACTCGATTGGGCGATCGCATTAAGTTGCAGGATACAATGCGATCGCGAAATTAGATTTCAAACTTTCAAACATTAATCTCCAATCACCCGATGTAGCCTTGGCAGCGAGCCCACTCAAAATCTTTTTCCGATATAGTGATTTTTAGACAGGTTACTTTCAATCTTGCAACCTGACTCCAGTATTAGTAATCTCTGCTTTCGGATACAAACAAATTTGAATTGCTAAGTCTACAAGTTTTTCCAATTCTAGATGATTGGCATATATGTGCTTGAGCAAAAGAGGAATCCAAATATCATAAGGTTTATACAGATCGATGTATTTCTTTGAGACAGCTATTGTTGTTTCCATATCACCAGTACTCATGATGTTTGCAATCAGATCCCCTGTATTGCGTCTCCAAACTGCCCCCACATACCATCATTGCAGTCAGCATCGCCTCTATTAACCACCATCCGCAGTTTTATTAGCGTCCCATCCGAGCTAACCAGATCGAAATCAAACCAGTAATATCTTCCAATGCGATCGAGATAGCTTGCTCGATTATATCCCTCTCTAGCATAATTTCTAGCATTTTCTATGTGATGTTTAGGCATATTTGGACAGTTAATGTATTTGGCTGTACTACACTGCCCTAAAACTGAAATCGGACGAATCGGAACAATCATTTTCTCTTCATTAAAAATACCCTCTTTATTAAAAGCCTGCCTTATCCATGTTGGCAACTCCTCTCCCAAAGCATTTTTAACAGTTGACAAATTTTTAATGCAAGCTGGCCAAGTGACTTGCCGATCATTTTTGTCATATAAAATCCATTTCTTCGTCATTAAGAACTCCTTTTCTATTAAAATTTACATCGCTCTCTACAGGTAATCTTGACCTCTAAAAAAAAATCAGGGTAATTCAGGAAATCCCCAAATTACCCTTAATTCAGATTCTAGATTCAATCCAAAATCTAAAATCTAAAATCTAAAATTGATTAAGCGATCGCCGCCATCCGCACATCGCTATTCGCCAATAACTCTTGCAGTTCTTCGGCGTCCACAGTTTCCTTCTCAATCAGCATAGCTGCTAACTCATTCAGTACATGGCGATTGTTTGTCAAAACATCTTTCGCCCGCTGATAAGCTCGATCCACAAGACAGCGCACTTCATCATCAACAGTAGCCGCAGTTTCTTCTGAGAAATCGCGTTCTGCCATGATATCGCGACCCAAGAACATATTACCTTGCTGACGACCCAAAGCAACTTGTCCGACGCGATCGCTCATCCCAAATCGCATCACCATCTGACGCGCCACCCGCGCTACTTGCTGCAAGTCGCTAGAAGCACCGGTCGTCACTTCTTCATCGCCGAAGACAATTTCTTCTGCAACTCGACCGCCTAACAGCATCGCCATCCGGTTTTGCAGATAAGAACGACTCAACAAACCGGAATCCAAACGGTCTTCGCTAGGTGTAAACCAAGTAATACCGCCAGCTTGACCGCGAGGGATAATGCTGATCTTTTGCACTGGGTCAAAGTCCGGCATTAAAGCACCGACAACTGCGTGTCCGGCTTCGTGATATGCTACCACAGCTTTGCGCTTCTCGCTGATCACCCGGTCTTTCTTCTCTGGGCCAGCCAACACGCGATCGATCGCATCGTTGACTTCATCCATCGAGATTTCCGTCAAATTGCGACGCGCTGCCAAAATAGCCGCTTCGTTGAGCAAATTGGACAAGTCCGCACCAGTAAAACCGGGACTCCGACGCGCAATCTTTTCTAAATCCACATCTTGCGCCAAAGTCTTACCGCGTGCGTGAACTTTGAGAATTTCCAAACGTCCGGCAAAGTCCGGTCTGTCTACCACCACTTGTCTGTCAAAACGACCCGGACGCAGCAGTGCCGCATCCAGTACATCGGGACGGTTTGTTGCTGCAATAATAATGATGCCGGTATTGCCCTCAAAACCATCCATCTCCGTCAGCAACTGGTTGAGGGTTTGTTCCCGTTCGTCGTTACCGCCGCCCAAACCGGCACCGCGCTGACGACCGACAGCATCAATTTCATCAATGAAGACGATGCAGGGCGCATTGGCTTTCGCTTGTTCAAACAAGTCGCGGACGCGAGAAGCACCGACACCCACGAACATTTCGACAAACTCGGAACCGGAAATCGAGAAGAAGGGAACTCCTGCTTCACCAGCTACAGCACGGGCTAGCAGTGTTTTACCTGTACCCGGAGGCCCAACTAGCAATACGCCTTTGGGAATTTTAGCTCCAATAGCGGTGAAGCGATCGGCGTTTTTAAGAAAGTCAACTACTTCGTTGAGTTCCAGTTTGGCTTGGTCGATACCCGCCACATCCCCAAAGGTGACTTGCGTTTGCGGTTCCATTTGCACTCTGGCTTTCGATTTGCCAAAGTTCATTGCCTGGGAACCCGGGCCATTCTGGGCGCGGCGCAACAAAAAGAATAATCCCACTAATAGCAGGATTGGGAAGAATAAACTGCTCAAAGCCCTCAGCCAGAAGGCGTCGTCGCTCGGAGGTAATACTGTTATATCAACGTTGTTTTTAGTCAGAAAGTTGAACAGTTCCGGGTCATTCGGAAGATTGACTATGACCTTGTTGCCGTTTGCGGCTTGGACGCGGGCCGTAGACCGATCGGCACTAATACTGACTTTCCCTACTTGTTTGCTTTCGACTTTTTGGAGGAACTCACTGTAACGCCAAGTCTCTCGCTGGGGTTGCTTGTTGTCAAAAAATGCGGTGGCCAATGCTACCACAACTAGGGCTAATAGTGCGTACAGCCCTGCATTTCTCCATTGTTTATTCACTCTCGATCTATCCTCCTGGGGTTTTATCGTCTGAGGAGTTTTTCTATTTAACTTATGTAAATTTATTTTAACCTATCTGAGAAAATGGCAACCGATCGGTTATGGATTCTCTCAGTTTCTGGAAGCAAATATGAGAAGAGGATAGGGCATGGGGAATGGGGCATGGGGCATCGGTCAATTTCCCCTGCTCTCCCCCTCTCCCGCTTTCCCCCTCTTTCTTGATAATCTTGTGGATGGGAACGACTTCTACAACGCTGTTGCTGTAGGCGATCGCTTCAAAACCTGCCACTAGATCCGCGCTCCAAGGTTTTTCCTCTACTACCTCATTTTGACTTTTCAGTCCGGCAATTAGTTGCGATCTCATCAGTCCTGCTAAAATTCCCGCTTCCAGGGGCGGTGTCCACCATCTGCCGTCTCGCCAGCCCCAAAGGTTTCCTGTGCTGGTTTCTAACCAATTTCCCGATGAATCTAGCAAAATCGCTTCTTTAGCTCCGTATTGTTGCGCTTCTCTCAATGCCAGCCAAGCCGACAGGTAGTTACCTGTTTTGTGTTCTGCTAAGGAACGGCGATATTGGGACGCTTCTGCTAGCCAAGCTACTACACCCGACTGTTGGCGATCGGTCAAATCCTCTGGTAATTGTCTTCCTACAATCCATTCTCGTCCATCCGGAAATATGGCGATTCTCAATACTGGAAAGTCGGCTTTCAAAGTCTCTGCACCTTGCCTAACTCTTTCCCAGTCTGGCATCTGCCAACCAAATCTTGCCAAACTGCAACGAATGCGATCGCAGTGTCCCCCCCAATTTGTCTTGCCACTATCCAATGAGCGATCGTACACCCGTAGCGTCGTGAACACACTCGCTCCGTAAAGTAACCCCGGATCGTCTATCCCTACTTCGATCTTGCTGCTTTCAATTAGCTTGCCACTATACCAGTACATTCTTCTTTCAAACAAATTGTTTGAATGTAAATATAAAAAAAGTTTTTGCAAAAAACTCTCTATGTTATGGTATCATTTATATAATGGAAATATTAGCAAAAATAATATTTAAGTAAATATTCCCATTATATAAGTAAGTATACAACAAGCGCCCAGGAAAAGTAAAGTATTTTCCCTCTTTATATGCAGTTAGAACAGAAACAAAGCTAACGAGACCAAGAGCGACGGAAATTGAAGAAGTTTTCGAGAAAGTCTTGCATAGAAGAATTGCGATCGAGGCGGAGATTACCCCAGTCAGCAGCAGTTTGAGAGTTGATTTCAGAGAGAGAGGGAAAGATAGAAGAGAGATTGGCGATCGCCTTAATCTTAATCCGTTCCTGCATAGCCAGAGAAAAAACGTGAATCAACTCACTAGCTTGTGGGCCAACCAAATGCACACCCAAAATTTCACCACTCTTAAGAACCAGAATTTTGCAAAAACCAGTAGTTTCACCGCGCATCTGCGCCTTATCCACAGCCTTAAAAAAGCGGCGTAACACAAAGACATCATCATCACCGTAGCGGCGTTTGGCTTGTTCTTCCGTCAAACCTACCCGTGCTAGTTCCGGATCGGAAAAGATAGCCCAAGGAATATGGCGGTAATCAACCTTGAAAAAAGGGAAGAACAACATATTTTTAAGAGCGATACGCGCTTCGTAATTGGCTACGTGAGCAAAACGGTAACCGCCCAAAACATCACCGCAAGCATAGATGCGGTGATTGGTAGTTTGTAACATTTGGTTAACGCGAATGCCGTGGCGATCGAACTTGACACCAACACCTTCGAGGTTTAAAGAATCGACATTTGGCTGCTGACCGACAGTAACAACAATTTCATCAGCTTCGATCGCCCGATCGCCCGCTTGAATCCACTTTTGATCGTCAATCCATTTTACCTGAGTCACCGGATGTCCCGTCAGAACGCGGACGCCCTCAGCTTCCAACTGTGCTTGAATCAAACGTGCGGCTTCCGGGTCTTCCTTAGTTAAGATATGAGGACTGTTGACCACCACCGTCACGCGAGAGCCCAAACGGGCAAAGGTTTGAGCCAGTTCTATCCCCACCGGGTCGCCACCGATAAAAATCAAGCTTTTGGGCAAGTTAGTATTTGTCTGCTGCCAGATAGTATCGGGCGTAAGGTAACCAGTGCTTTGCAGCCCGTCAATATCTGGAATGACAGAACGAGAGCCAGTCGCGATCGCATAAGTGCGCGATCGCAAAGGCTGACCGTTGACAACAAAGGCAAAATGTGGTTTGCGGCAGAACTCACCTTCGCCAAAAATGACATCTACACCCAGAGAAGCGAGAACAGCAGGGGAATGCTGTTCGTCCAGAGCGGAGACCACACCTTTAGCCCACTTCAAAGCCTCCGCAAATCGTACTCCTACACCCATACCTACAGACTCTGGGCCTGAATCCCAAAACACACCAAAAGATGGCGCTTCCCGGATTTGATGGGCAACCCGTCCCACCTGGGTAAAAGCTTTGCTGCATTTAGAGCCAGACTCAGACCAAGTGGAACCGAGTAGCGGAGATGCTACCAAGGCAACGCGGGCTTTGAGGTAAGTTGCTGCGACGGCGGTATAAAGTCCAGCCGGACTGCCTCCGATCGCAACGACATCGTAGTCAACCATACGATTTTGGATTTTCGATTTTGGATGAAAGGAATTAGGAATTTCAGATTTCAAATTTCAGATTTCAAATTGAAATTTGAAATCTAAAATCTAAAATCTAAAATCTAAAATCTGAAATTCTCCCCAACTTCGTCGGTAAGGATTTCTCTCAACCCATCGATCAGGCGTTGGTTATCAGCAAGAGAGCGAACCGCTACCCGGAAGTAGCGATCGCCCAGTTCCGGAAAACTCTTGCAGTCGCGAATGAGAATCTGACTGTGTTTGAGTAACTTTTCCTGCACCCGCGTACTGGGCAAAGACGACTGCACCAGCAAGAAGTTAGCAGCGCTGGGGTAAGGATGCAACCCAGCTAGCCGATCGACGCCTTCAAACAGCTGAGTGCGAGCTTTCTCAAGCCAGTTCCAAGTTTGCTGCTGAAACACCCTATCCTTGACGACAGCTTCTGCCGCAGCGGCGGCTAAAACGTTCACCGGCCAAGGGTCGCGCCACTGCTGCCAGCATCGCAGTCTAGAGGGATGAGCGATCGCATAACCGAGTCGCAAACCAGGCAAGCTGTAGAACTTGGTGAGACTTCGCAGGATGACCAAATTCGAGTATTCCTGCACCAACGGGATCAGACTTTCCTGACGATCGGGAGGCAGAAAATCCATAAACGCTTCATCCACAACTACCAAAGCAAATTGCTCCAGTAGTGGCACAATAGTCTCCCTTAAAAACAGCTGACCTGTAGGATTGTGAGGGTTATTCAACAGCAAACCTTGTTGGGAATTAGGAATCGGGAATTGGGAATTGGGAATTGGAAACTTCTGCTGCCATCCCCTATCCCCCATTCCCCAGTCCCCATCTGCTAAAGGGCACTCCACTACCGACGCGCCAAAAGCCTTTAGAGCCCGCAAATAGTCGCCAAAAGCAGGCGTTACCAGATAAGTTTTCTGGAATTTAGACAAATCCCAGCACGCCCAAGTCAGCAGTTCGGCAGAACCGTTACCGGGCAGTATCCAGTCAGATGGTAAGTTATGTACCTCTGACAGACACGCCCGCAACTGCTGATAGTCGGGGTCTGGATAGGCTGCTAGATAGCTCAAGTTCGCTTGAATCGCTGCGAGAGCCGATTCGGGTGGCCCCAAGGGGTTGATACTAGCCGAGAAATCAACAATAGCAGTAGGGGAACAGCCTGCCAGCGCGGCTGCCCAAGCGATATTCCCCCCATGCAGCGGTCGATTCAACAAAGAATTTGTCTGGGTAAAACGATCAGTTCTGTGGCGCGACTTTTTCCTTAAACAGCTTGCCAGGAGAAAAGGCAGGCACCTTAGTCGCTGGAATTTCCATTTTATCCCCAGTTTTGGGATTTCGGCCTTCGCGAGCCTTGCGTTCGCGAGGCTCAAAAGAGCCAAAACCCACCAGCGTTACTTTATCACCAGAGGACACCGCTTCCACAATTGCTTCCAAAGCAGCTGTGAGGACAGCATCCGCTTGTTTTTTAGTCACATTAGCCTTTTCAGCTACGACATCGACTAATTCGCCTTTGTTCATTTTCTTGCTCGAACTCCTTAGAATCTGCTTTTAGTGACTTGTAAGCCCCATCCAACAGGCGTTGGCGTGGGGCAGCTGAACGAGTTTAAGTCTCCTGAAGAAGACCAAATTCTTCAGCAATGAGCGCACCTTTCAACTTAAAATCGCTGAAACGCTCATCAAAGCGAAGTTTCACTGCCCTATTCTAAGGTGTACTTGCCGAATATGGATCGACGGAACCTTTAAGATATATGGATTTCAGGAGTTTTTTAGGTGAGCCTTGACTCAAAAGCGTGTTTTTGAAGTCAAAAGAAAGGGGTTAGGGGTTAGGGAAGAGGGGAAAGGGGGAAAGGGGGAAGGGGGAAAGGGAGAAAAGGGAAGAGATTTATTCTCCCGCTCCCCCACTTCCCCATTCCCCCGTTTCTCTCTTTGACTTTTGACTTTTGACTTTTGAATGAGTGACTTTTAACTTTCTAGCCCCTAGACTACCGATTGCTACCGGGAGGAGTAAAACCGCCCCGCTGTAGCATTTGCTGCACTTCTGGCCCTGGCCTGTATCGGTAGCCAAACGGTGAATTAGCCGAGTCATCGAGAATTTGAGGTGTCAACATCACGATCACCTCAGCTCGCGTATTTGTTCTATTTGTGCGTCTAAACAGGGCACCAAGGATAGGAATATCACCTAAGATAGGCACTTTGCTGACGGATGTTCGGTCTTGATCCTGAATAATGCCCGACAGAATCAGCGTCTGACCATCTCGCAGACGAACTTGTCCAGATACCAAATCCCTTCTGGAGAGCAACGAAATTGTGACACCACCTGCGAGTGAGCCAGGACCGATAATTGAGGTGCTGCTGGGTGCTGTTACGCTCGGATTCACATTCAGAGTAATGAAGCCGTTATCGTCAATGCGATTGACCTGGATCTGAAGGGTTAGACCAACAGTTCCTTTTTCTGTACTTACCGTAAAACTCGTAGTGTTACCAGTGGTTTGCTGTTGGACAGATTGATTTGTGATCACTTCTTGGCCTAAGTTGACTCTGGCAGTTTCTCCTTCTTGGATCACCAAAGTCGGATCGGTCAAAATCTTGGCGTTGCCACTGACAATCTGAGCCCGCAGTTGTGATAAGAATCGGGTGGGGAACTGGAACAGCTGTGGCAGCGCGTATGTAATTTGGTTACCCGATATAGTACTAACACCCGGTTGCAAAGGGTTGATATCTGTACCAAAAGGAGCGCGGGGTAAAAGACCTTGAAAAAGAGTGGTCGTAGGTGATGTTGGAGCTCCTGTGCTGCGGCTAAAGGGAGCGTTTTGCTGAGCATCTAAGAAAGCACCGTTGCCAGTAAAGGGACTTTGAATGACAGGAGCACTGAACAGACTACCAGTCGCTTCTCCCGCCGTAGCCGGTCTGGTATCGCCAAAATTAACGACTGCTGCTCCTTGGTCAAATGTAAAAAAGCTTTTACCCAGTCCGAAAGAGAAACTGGTACCAGCCGTATCCGTGTTGTCTAAGTTGATATCGACAATCTTGACATTCACTGCTACTTGGCGACGGCGAGCATCGAGCTGCGACAAAAACGCCGAAGCGATTTCGACCTTACGGGGGTCACCGACCAGGGTAATAGCGTTGAGACGCTGGTCGGCAAGGATGGACAAACCGGAAAGGATCAGGGGGCCATTTCCTCTTTGGGCTCTGAGTACCTTAATGTCGGGTTCTCTAATTTCGACTGTTCTGGCAGCTGCCCCTTCTCCAATAGTTTGGATTTGGACGCGAGTAATTGGCAGCTGCGTTTCTGCTCCTTGGGCGGTTAAAAAGTTCGCCGCATCGGTGACGGCGACTTGATTGAGTCGCAGGCTCCGCACCACAATATTGGCGGCTGCTTCTGGTAAGCTTGACCCTACAAAGACGGTGTTGCCGCGAACGTTAGCTTGCAAACCGGTAATTCGCAAAACGGTGTTGAACACATCTTGCAGAGGTTCATTTTCAATATCTAAGGAAATAGTGCCATCTAGGGAGGGGGTAGCTCCCGGAGTTTGTCCGGGCTGGCCTTGTTGAGTTTGTCCTTGGGCTCCAGCGCCTGTTTGCGGGGTTACAAATACGATGTTACGGTTAGCGGCGCGGGAGAGCAGCGATAAAACCTCTCGGATGGGAGCATCCCGCAGCAGTAGGCGGGGAATGCGTTCGGGCGTGCCGAGATCGATGACGCTAGCGGTGGGATCGACTTCCGAAACCGCTATGTCTCCTACTGGTGGCGCAACTGCTCTGGGCAAGAATGGTGGGGCGGGGCTAGCAGGTTGGATTGTACCGGCTGCTGGTGCCGGCCCGCCTTCATAGGTAATTTGTGGGTTGGGAACTAAAATATCTGGGGTTTGTGCGGCTGGAGCTGGCGCTGCTGGAGCTGGCGCTGCTGGAGTTTGTGCTGTTGGTGTTGAGTTTAAGGTAGGAGTGGTGGTGGGTCGGGTTGCTGTGGGGGCTCCTGGAGAAGCTGCTACGGAAGCCCCAGCAGTGTTGAAGTTGAGGGTGATGGCTTGAGCTTCCCTACTGGCAACTTGTCCTGTGGGAGCGCTGTCGATCCCGGTGACGGTGACCCGGATGCTGTTGGCATCTAATTGGGTGACTGCAACGGAAGCGATGCCTGGGGTGGGGTTTTGCTGCCTGAAATTGTTGCCTTCTCTTAGGCGCAGTTGCGCGTTGGTGATGTCTACCACGAAGGCGTTGCGGCGAGGCACTGTGAATATTTGGGGCCGATCGCCTTCTTGGGTCTCCAGAACGAGTTGAACGCCCTTATCTGTTGGTTTTAGTCGCACTCCCGTCACTTGGGTTGCCGCTGCCCATACTGGCTGGCTGGCAAGGAGAAGCGCTCCTCCCCCGATTATTACTCCGGCTATTCCTTGATGCTGTTTCACCCTTTCCTCCTCACACAAATATCAAATTGGTATATGCTGGAAAGTTTATTGTCTTTCTCGCTTTACCAGAAGTTTACACCTTGTTTTTCTCGTCGCCGCATCAACAGCTACTTCTGTTTATTATTTGGTTGGCGCTGGTGACGGTGATGCCCCCGATGTTGCTGGCGCTGGTGCTACCGATTTTTGTTCCTCTGGAGTAAGAGGTCTGAGTACTTGCAGTTTAAAAGATGTGCTGATTTTGGTTTCCGGATTGCCGATCGGCACTATTTTGCCATCTTGCTGGTCAACTGCTATTCTTTGAGTTGTTTCTGCTAATGTACTCTTCAATTCTTTAACGACAGAGAGAGACTTCTGGCGCTCCAAGTCGATCAGAAATAACCTAATCTGATCGAAGGTTCCTTCCACCTGCACGTTGTAGACCTGACGGTATATTTTACCGTTAATCTGCGCTCCGAAAGAACTGTCATAGACTATACCGGAAGACGTGGGGTCTGGCTCAAATTTTGTCAACCTTGCCTTGATTCTGTCTTCTGGTAGATTGCTATTTCTCGCATCAATGCTTTTGTTGAGATCGAACAGCAGGGTGTTTAAGCTTTTAGGATTGGCAAACAGAGCTGTTACGCCTGCTTTTTGACGTTCCGCATCTGCCACTTTTACTTCTGCCGCTTTGACCTCTTCTTTGATTTTTTCTAGGTTTTTCTTTTTTTCCTCTTTTGTTTGAATTTCTGCTTTTTTCGTGTTGTACTCTTCCAACTTTGGCATGACTAACTGAAAGGTGAGGAAACCCGCTCCCGCCAAACCGAGAACGGCAACGAGAGCGCCAATTACAGGCGGCGTCAACTGAATCCCAAATACACTGGGAGAACTAGAGTCGGCATCCCCTGAGCCTTGACCGGGAAAATTTTCAGCGACTGTCATTTTTTCAGGACTCCTTGTTGTTGAAGGTTTTCGACGCGAGTTACCAGTCCCAATGCACCTTTAGTTTCCAGCTCTTTGAGCATTTCAGTTGCTGGCTTTTCGCTTTGGTAAGTTTCGATTTTGAATTGCACTACTTTTGGTAGTTTTGGCGGCTGAAAACTAGCGGTAGAGCCTGTCTGAGATGGGGGCACGTATAGCTGGATGGGATTGTCGATCAATGCAGCGGAGATGAGCTTTGTGTCTGTATCTTTAAAAAATGAGGATTTTTGAAGTGTCAGTACTAAATCGTTCACATTGCTGAACGAGTTGGCGACACCAACAAGCTCAATTCTGTCTGTGGTTGGTGGGGTTGCAGCAGGCTGGGCAGGGGTACCCTGCGGGGGAGCTGCTGGGGCTGTGGGAGGTGGGGCTTTGGTTTGTGTAATAGTTGTAACTTGTACTCCTGGTGGCAGTCGATCGCGAACATCCTGGAGTATGGCAGACCAAGGCTTCATTTGATCGAATACCGTAGCTAAATCTTTCGTTTCAGACTGGATCTGACCAAATTTAGCCAACAGTTCGTCTCTCTGCTTCTCTTGTGCCTGCAATCCGCCTAACTCTTGATCCAGAGTTGCTCCTC
Source organism: Planktothrix sp. FACHB-1355 (assembly GCF_014748295.1). Lineage (NCBI taxonomy): Bacteria > Bacillati > Cyanobacteriota > Cyanophyceae > Oscillatoriales > Microcoleaceae > Planktothrix > Planktothrix sp. FACHB-1355. The sequence continues at coordinate 14,843 of NZ_JACJUP010000022.1, forward strand.
TTGATATGAGCTGTTGTATTTGGTTATCTAAAAATAACCACGCACCGCCTGCTGCCAGTGGCAAAAGGATACCTACCGCTACCCCCGCAAACATCAGCATTTTTTGGTTGACGGGTACTGGTGGTCTCGTCGGACCACCACCACCTGGTGGTGGTGGTAGAATACCTTCGCGATCTTTAAGAAAATTAACTTCAAGACTGTACATCTTTTTAAACCTCTCGTAATCCTAAACCGAGTACAACTCCCAATCCCGGTCGCTGCACTGCGGGTATTTCTTCGCTTACTTCTAGGGATAAAGCCGCCACCGGGTCTACTTGCGTTGTAGGCAAGCTTAACCGCGATGTGAAAAATTCATCGAGCTGTCCAATTCCACCGCCGGGACCTGCCAGCAGTAACTGGGCTACTTCTAGATTGTTGCTTTGATTGAGATAAAAGTCGATCGAGCGGCGCAGTTCGTCGGCTAGTTCGCCCAAAACTCTCATCATCGCAGCCATTCCCGGATTGAGTCCAGTTGAGCCGCTCCGCACCGCATCCACTGGGGCTGTAGGAATTGTCATCCCTTTGAGCAAGTCGGTGTTGCGAGAAGCGGGTAAATTCATCGCACGGCTGAGGGCACTCTGAATTTGGAACATCCCGATCGCAACGGTGCGGGAAAATTGGGGCACACCATCCACAATAATCGCTATTTCGGTACTCTCAAATTCGATGTTTACTAGCACAGCGGCTTCTTGGGAAGAAAATTGCCGCAGTTGCTCTCGAATTGTCCGAATCAGGGCAAAACTATTAATCTCCAGTACGTCTAACTGCAATCCAGCTTGCTTGAACGTTTCGATATAAGTATTGGTTACGTCTTCGCGGACGGCGGCTAGCAGCACCTGCACTTTTTCTATGCCATCCTCATCCGTGAAGAAACCCAGTTTCTGATAATCGACATCGGCTTCTTCGCGAGGAAATGGTAAGTACAGGCTGGCTTCGTGATTGAGTACCATATCTCGGAGTTCTCGCTCATCAAGCTCGGCGGGAACGGGTATAATCCTGACGATCGCTCCAGCAGCTCCCGGTATGGCTGTGGCAACGCGAGTGGCTTTAATTTTTTTATCCGCTAGCGCTGTTTGGATGAGTTCGGCCATTGTCGGTGGGTCGAGAATCTGTCCTTCTTGAAAGACTCCTTCCGGAACTTCTACCGAGTGCAAAGTTACTAATTTAAAGCCCTGGCCTTGCTTACGCAGTTGGGCTATATTTATCCGTTCTGGCGCTAATTCGATTCCAATTCCTGGTTTGCGCTTGGAAAATAGATTCTTGAGGGCGTTAACCACTGTTGTAGTCCGTTCCTAATCTATAAAGAATAAGGTTGCAGCTGAAAAGGTATCTTGGGGGAGAGCGAGGCAATGTACTTGCTCTCCCACCAATTTAGCAATTGGTGGCAAAGAGCGGCAGACAAGGGAGACAGGAAGCGGTTACTTTTACAGGTTGGCAGTGATTACCGTAGGCCCAGATGGTCTTTGCGGCAGGATAATTATGACCGATCCATTGCTCTTATCGCAGTTATTCAAAAAAGCTAATGAAAATACGCGGTGTCTGGCTTCCTAACACAGATTGCTTAGTTCTCACTTCTCGGCAACGCATTGCACAAGCAATGAATTTTCTCGCAGAAACAGGTTTCAATGTAGTATTTCCCGTTGTTTGGAGTAAGGGATTTACGGTTTATCCCAGCCAAGTGATGAGAGAATTGTTTGGAGTTGAAATCGACCCGCGTTACAAAGGACGCGATCCTTTAGCTGAATTGACTATCGAAGCCGATCGTGTAGGAATTGCTGTTATTCCTTGGTTTGAATATGGATTTGCCAGTTCCTACAATCAGAATGGCGGACATTTGTTGGCGAAAAAGCCTGATTGGGCTGCACGCGATCGCAATGGCAATTTGCTTAAAAAGAACAATTTTGAATGGATGAATGCTTTTCATCCGGAAGTGCAAGATTTTCTGCTCAGTCTCATTTTGGAAGTTGTCAAAAATTACGATATCGCTGGGATTCAAGGAGACGATCGACTGCCTGCATTACCCTCAGAAGGCGGCTACGATTCTTTAACTGTTTGGCGCTATCAGCAAGAGTTTAATTGCCATCCGCCCCACAATTGCAAACATCGTTCTTGGTTACATTGGCGTGCCGATTTACTCACGGATTTTTTGGCTCGTATATATGGCGAAGTCAAAGCTATTAATCCTACTTTATTGGTGTCTATGGCACCGAGTATTTATGATTGGGGATGGCAAGAATATCTACAAGATACTAAAGCTTGGCTAGATAAAGGATTGGTGGATATTATTCACCCGCAGTTGTATCGTCGCGATTTCAATAGTTATAAATATCTTGTAGATAAACTCGTCATAGAACAGTTTAGTTCGGAACAAATTCAGCGTTTAGCACCAGGTATTTTGATGAATATCGGTTCGTCTTACCGCATCAGTCCGGAGTATTTGTTACAGGCAATTGGCTACAATCGTTCTCGCGGTATTTCCGGCGAAGTATTCTTCTTTTACGAAGGTTTGCGATCTGATCGTGATGCGCTAGCAAAAGTATTGCGA
>NZ_JACJUP010000220.1:0-7512 GCF_014748295.1 Planktothrix sp. FACHB-1355
CAGTTTGTGGGATTTAAATACAGGAAAACATATTTTCACTTTTTTTGGACTTTTGAACGGGGTTTTTGCCGTCGCTTTCAGTCCGCGATCCTCCCTTCTTGTTAGTGGCGACCTCGATAAAACGATCGCTACTTGGAATCTGGATACCAAAGTGGTGCGTAGCTTGTGCAATTCTGATTCTGCCTACAATCATTGCAGCTACATTTTTTCACTTGCATTTACGCCTGATGGAGAAACTCTTGCCAGCGGCAGTGCGGACAAAACTATCAAAATTTGGGATATTCCCAGATGGGTGTCAACGCGGACTTTGACAGGTCATACAGATGCAGTTTGGTCTGTGGCGATCGCTCCCGACGGTAAAACTCTCGTTAGTGCTAGTGCTGATAAAACTATCAGAATTTGGCCTTTGAAGAGTTGGGAAAACCCGCGCATTCTTACCGGGCATTCCGGTTGGGTAACATCGGTCGCTATCAGTCGTAATGGTAAAATTATTGCCAGCGGCAGTGCAGACAAAACTATTAAATTGTGGCATCTTGCTACTGGGAAATTACTCTGCACTTTAACAGGACATTCAGCTGCCGTTTGGTCTCTTGCTTTCAGTCCTGATGGCAAAAATATCGTCAGCAGTAGCAAGAAGGAAGTTAATCTTTGGCACATAGGTTCTGCCGAACTTATTCAAACTCTTTCTGGGTGCAATCCGGTTGCTTTCAGTCCTGATGGCAAAACGCTCGTTACTGGTGGTGATGGCTTTACTATCAAAATTTGGCGACAGTCTTTTGCTGTTAGTGAATCCGCAATTGTGCCAAAGCTATCTGGGGAATGGTGGCAAGTTTTGGGAGTGGATAAGTTAGCTTCTCCTCAAGAAGTTAAAATAGCTTATCGTCGTTTAATTAAACAATATCATCCCGATATCAATCATTCTGTAAATGCTAAAGATATGATGCAGGCAATCAATGAGGCTTATGCTAAATTCGAGCAGGAAAGCTAGAGTTTAGGGGTTAGGAGTTAGGGAAGAGAAAATTTTTGACTTTTGGCTTTTGACTTTTGATTTTTAACTCTTCCCCTCACCTCTAGCCCTAACAGGAACCAAAACCGGTAATACTGTGAGAGGCTGTTTCTTCTAAAATTTGTTTTCCTTCCTGAAGCAAATAGTCGAAAAATGTGCGGGCAACGACAGATAGTTGTTTGCCTGATGGGTAAGCCACATACCAATATCTTTCGATCGGAAAACCTTCCACATCCAAGATGGTAAGATGACTGGTTGTTCCTTCCAAAGCTACAGTGTGGCTGGACAAAACTGAGATACCCAAACCACCGGCGATCGCTTGCTTTATTGCCTCGTTGCTGCCCAACTCTACCTTAACTTTGACACTAATTCCGCGCTGCTCGAATAATTTTTGCACTGCTTGGCGCGTACCGGAACCCGGTTCCCGCATAATAAAAGGTTCCCCGGAAAGGCTTTCCAGAGGGATATTTTTTTGTTGGGCCAGTGGATGATTGCTGGGTGCTAAGACGACTAAAGGATTTTCCAGAAACGGGTGCATCAGTCCCTCGAAATTCTCTGGTGGTTGGCTGATAATATAGAGATCGTCTTGATTTTGCGAAAAGCGTTCCAGGATAATTTCGTGATTTGTCACCTGGAGGGATATATCAATTCCCGGATAACGCTGACAAAATGGCCCCAACAAACGCGGCACAACGTATTTGGCGGTGGTAATTGCTGCCAGCCGCAACTGTCCTGCCTTTACGCCTTTGAGGTCGGCGATCGTCATTTCAAACTGAGCTAACCTGTCGAAAATATCCCGGCAGGTTGCCAACAATTCGCGGCCCGCGTCTGTCAGGTACAGGCGCTTACCGATTTGCTCAAACAACGGTAAGCCAACTGCCTTGGCGAGCTGTTTCACCTGCATTGAGACGGTGGGTTGGGTCAAAAACAGTTCTTCAGCCGCACGGGTAAAGCTGCTATGCCTAGCTGCGGCTTCAAATACTTTTAATTGATGAAGCGTGGTATGCTTCAAGGCTCACACTCCCAGAAGCGTTAAGTATAGATATTTATCTATTATAACCATTTGAAACAACTATTTTTATTTATAAAAAGTTCGGGCTATGATGTACTCACCGGCAAGAGCGTAAGACATCTTCAATGCAGCGTTGCATACTGGGTCACGATCGCTGAAGCGAGTCTTTCTACCGAACCCACCTATTGCCAACGGCAATAGCAAAAGAAAGTCTCTATCAGCATCATGTCTTAGATTTGCAACGCTTTTTCGTATTTTCCTCTATTCTTGTGGCATCGGCACAGGTAATTTTGCTAAATCGGGCAGTTTGACTAACTCTTTTTCCACTTCCTTAACACTTATTGGTAAGTTTAGTGGTTGCCGCTCCTCAATCCAGCAACTGGCTACTGGCAGAGTTTGTTCCAGATCGTCCAAAGGTCGAGGAATGACCATAACAGCATTTAATTCGCCGATGCGTTCGGCTTCGTACATTCCCGCCTCAACAGCTACTGCCACATCTGCCACAGAACCTCGGATAATGGCCGTACACAAACCGGCCCCAATGGTTTCATAGGATGACAGGTGTACCTCAGCTGCTTTGAGCATAGCATCGGCTGCTCCCACCATAGCTGGAAATCCTCGCGTTTCCAATAGGCCGATCGCCATATTGCTTAAGCGACTGTGGCCTTGGTTTTGAGATAGTTGGAACAACCGATTGCCAATGGGAAGGACAGCTTCTAAATTAGCGAGGGGTCTGGCAATGACCAAGCTGGAAATTAATTCACCGAACTGTTGGGCTGTCTGGGCACCAGCTTCAACGGCTAGGCGGACATCGGCAATGCCACCTCGGACGATCGCAGTGCAGTGACCGCTACCTGTTTTCTCATACCCGACTAACATTACTCCAGCTGACTTGAGCATCATATCAGCGCATCCGACGATCGCGGGAAAACTGCGCGTAGATACTAAACCCAAAGCAGTATCCCTAAAATCTCTCTCTCGATTCGGCTGTAGCTGCATATAAAACCTCCATTTAGTTTTTAGTTGTTAGTTGTTAATTGTTAGTAAGTAACTGGGAAGTGGGTAGGCGTATTTCGCGAAAAGCTTATCGCAGACAGGGAAAGAGTTGTCTCTTCACCGATCGCCCATCATCGATCGCATATTTCCCAATTCTGAATTTCCTACCAAATTCTGATAACTAACACCTAAAAACTAACAGCTAATCAGTCTTGCCGTCTTGGCGCGGAGGCTTTAAAGATTGATTTTGGGGAAAAAGGGTCACTAGGAGTCGGTTTAAGTGAGCTTGTCCGTAGGCAAATTGAATCCGAACGGTCTCTTGTGAGTCAGCGAGAGTGGCAGTGGAAGCTACTTCGGTGTCGGTTTGAGAGGCAGATGCTTCTGGAGTGGGATCTTTGGGATCGAGAGTGGCAGCAGACGTATTGGGTGTGCTGCTTTCCACAGATTGTCGTTTTTCTGCCAAAGGCAAGATGACGATCGTCGGTAGGGTCGTTTTGTTTGGTTGAGACACTGAAGCCGAGTCAGTTGGGACTTCTGGGATTGGCTTTTCCTTGAGGGGACGACTCGAATCTCCGATGATAGAACCTGGGGGTACTGCTTGGCGTGGTGCGATCGAAGTGTTGAAAATCGTCGCAGCCGAGCCAATGCAAGCCTTTGCCCCTATTTTGCCCTTGCCGACTACCAAGACACCAGTTCCCAGGAGAGCTCCCGCCTCTATTTCCAGGGTGCCATTGCGAGCGTCAATGATTGACCCCATGCCTATACAAACTCTGGCGGCAATGATAATGTGGCTGTTTGCATCTGCAATAAGTAAGACCCCTGGGGCGATCGCCGCACTCGGATCGATAGTGACATTGCCACTAACGTAATATTGCAAGTTTTCCAGCGGTTGCAGTGGCGGCAATTGCATTTAAACTATCACCTCAAATGAGGGCTGGCGGTTGGGGATTGGGGACTGTTGACTTAGGGCTGAAGAAGGATTCTTCCCCTAGAGCCTAGTCCCTAGCCCCGACGCCCTATTTAATGGCCTGGTTGTTGAATAATCTGCTCGTGGACGCGACGCTTCGCTTTCGGGTCAATACCGATTAAGCGCACGTATTCGCCGCTATGCTCTTTCATACAAGCTTCCAGAGCGGCATATACTTCCGAGGCGCTGTTGGACTGTGCAGGGGCACAGCTTTGCCAGGAGCTGGTGCGGAAGCGTCGCGCATCGGCGTGTTCCATACCGATGCGATAGCCTTGAGCCAGGAGAGAACGTACTTTTTCTTGCACTTCCGGACTCAAGCTGCTGCTGCTGTGACTCGACGCTTTGCTGACTGGGCTCTCAGTTGTTTGCACTCCAGCAGCAGGTTTCGACATTTGGGGAACTTTCCCATCCGGTCGTTGGATGATTTGTTCCATCACCCGTCGCTTTGCTTTGGGGTCGATGCCGATCATACGGACATATTCTCCCGTATGGCTTTCTATACAAGCTTCCAAAGCTTGGACTACATCAGATACTCGATTGCTGTCAATGGGAGAGCAGCTGTGCCAGGAACTGGTGCGGAAGCGTCGCGCATCGGCGTGTTCGGTGCCGATGCGGTATCCTTGAGCCAGTAGGGAACGCACTTGTTCGACAACTTCTGACCCCAGTTGCGAGCTCTGAACTGAATTGCCGCTCGAGCTACTGTTAGTTGCAATTGAAGGAGCTTTCCCACTCACGGGGGCTGCGCCGTTGGGCCGTTGGATCACCATTTCCAGAACTCGCCGCTTCGCTTTGGGGTCAACGCCAATCAAGCGCACGTATTCTCCCGTAAATTCATCCAAACTAGCTTCCAAGGCGGAGATGGCTTCAGATTCTCTGGTTGCCTGGATAATCGGGCCGCTTTGCCAGGAACTGGTGCGGAAACGTCGCTCATCGGCGTGTTCTGTACCGATCCGATATCCTTGTGCTACCATTTGACGCACTTGTTGGCTGATTTCTGGACTTAAGCGCATACTTTTCACCTGACCGTTGGAATTTTTTGTGCCATTATTTGGTTGCGATCGATCGAATTCATCGCGTATTGATGTGATGCAGCCTACATCTTCGGCGCACCGATAACCGGTCCGCAAAGCGTCGTTGATGCTGATGATGTGATGCGCGAATTGCTTGTCTGTTTCGCTCACATCGGGCAAGCGATCGGCCTGCTGTTGGTTGGTAATGATTGAGCCGGAAGCAACATACTTGCCGGGGGGAATCTCCACATCCTGGATCAGCGCGTGCATCATGACGATGCAGCCGTCTCCCACACGGGCGTTAAATACTGTAGAGCGAAAGCCGATAAAGCAATTATCGCCAACATAGGCGGGGCCGTGAATTAAAGCCATGTGGGTGATGGAGGTATTTTTCCCAATCCAAACGGAGTAGGAATTGCCGTCATCTCCTTGCGCCCGTCCTTGCTCTAAACCGTGAATGACTACGCCATCTTGAATGTTGGTACTTTCGCCAATATGAAAAGGCGTTCCCTCATCTGCCCGGATAGAAGTGCCTGGGGCCACCATTACGTTTGTGCCGATCCGTACATCTCCAATCACATTGGAGGACGGATGCACGTATGCTGTTTCATCAATTTTTGGTTTAGCCAAAGTTTTCGACCAAGGGGTCGGCGGGGCAGCTACGCTGCGGAGTACCATAAGCGTGTTCCTCTTAACTGAACGCTTGTCAGTTGGTTGTATGTTTGGCGTATGTTTGGCGTATGTTTGGCGATACACACGCCAAACATAGGCTGTCAATTTTTAGCAGCCATCGGTCATCAGTCATCAGTCATTAGCTGCATTTTGTGAATGACTAATGACTAATGACCAATGACCTATTTGCGGTCTTGGTCTTTTTTGCTGTAAAGCACGCGATTGTCAATACTTACAGTGTCAATAATCGCCACTACCAAAGCATCTAGCGGGCGCGTTTGGTTGCCCTCAACTTGACGAGCGGCACTTCCACGAGTGACGAGTACCCACTCCTCCACTCCCGCACCCACTTGATCTGCTGCTACTTCGTATTTGGGCAGTAGGCGTCCCTCTTCGTCTATATATTGCAACAGTAGCAATTTCGCTCCCCTGAGACTTGCCTCTTTGTGGGTGCTGACGACGGTACCGCGAACTTTGGCAATTTGCATTTTTATGGTCTGTTGTATGGACGAATGCCGCTGACGCTATCGCGGAACTGCTGCACTTCTTCGGTGTAACGAATCGGCAGGACGTACTCTAGGTTTTCGTGAGGACGCGCAATAATGTGTGTGGACAATACTTGACCGCCATTAACCCGCTTCACAGATTCAATCCCAGCTGCAACCGAGGCTTGCACTTCGGAAACATCGCCCCGGACAATTACCGTCACGCGACCGCTACCAATTTTCTCATAGCCTACGAGGGTGACGCGAGCGGCTTTTACCATTGCGTCTGCGGCTTCCACAACAGCCGGAAAGCCCAGGGTTTCGATCATGCCAACTGCGATTGCCATTGCTTTAATCCTCGATAAACTTCGTAAAAATGAACAAAACTGAAAGTTTTATTAGTACTGCACAACCTAATGTGTCAGTTTAGTTAGGTACGAAACTGTTCGACAGCTTCGGTATAACGAATGGGCAGTACATATTCTAGGTTCTCATGGGGACGGGCAATTATGTGAGTGGATAAAACTTCGCCTCCATTTACCCGCTTGGCGGATTCTACTCCCGCTGCCACCGAAGCCTGCACTTCCGAGACATCCCCCCGTACTATTACGGTCACGCGGGCACTGCCGATTTTTTCATAACCTACAAGTGTGACGCGGGCTGCTTTGACCATAGCGTCGGCTGCTTCTACCACAGCCGGAAACCCTTTGGTCTCAATCATTCCGACAGCAATTGGCATTTTGATTCTCCTACCGGACGAGCGTAAGTAATTGTACTATTAGGTACTTTTACTGGAAAAATTGACGGAAATGCCCATTTTGCTTGGCTCAATAAAAAGCTTTTAGCATTCCCAAATTTAAGAATAAAGAAGCCTGGGTTCCTTGACAATATTAATTACAATGATGATTTCAAATTAAAAATATTAAAATAACTTAATATTTGACTATTCTATGTATTTATCTGGTGCGGACGAAATGTTTTATAATTTCTTTATTACTTTTAGTTAAACCAGACTTATAGAAACTGGGCGCTAAATATGGTAATAGGCGATCGGGCATAAATAACCGATAACAACCGACGACAATTGCTCATCCCCTGTCGGCTGCCTTGGCCCTAAAACTGATCGATCTCGGTTCTTCCTGTAAGAATACCGAGAAATTTTTTATTTATAACAAAAGCTTATATAGGTGATTAAGGATTTTTGGCATCACAATCCTTCTATAGAGTGCTTTATATGGTTAAGATATACAAAAATCAATAATATACAAAAGTTATTGCTCACCTTTTAGCAAAGCCTTGTACATTCACATAAAGATTGACAAAAGGCATAAATTGCTTTAAAGGAGTTCGATTCGGTTGAGGCA
>NZ_JACJUP010000221.1:0-7469 GCF_014748295.1 Planktothrix sp. FACHB-1355
CGACCCCATGCGGTTAATGTTCGAGAAAGATTTAACTCCTCACCCTCAATATGCCGCCTTCTACAAATGGCTACAAAACGAATTTCAAGCAGATGCGATCGTTCACTTTGGAATGCACGGCACCGTTGAATGGTTGCCGGGAGCGCCGCTAGGAAATACAGGCTATTCCTGGTCGGATATTCTTCTAGGAGATATGCCACATCTATATATATATGCGGCAAATAATCCCTCAGAATCCATGTTAGCAAAACGTCGCGGTTACGGCGTGCTGATTTCCCACAACGTACCGCCTTACGGTCGTGCTGGGTTGTACAAAGAGTTGGTATCCCTGCGCGATTTAATCTCAGAATATCGAGAAGACCCACAAAAAAATTACGTCCTCAAAGAAGCCATCTGCAAAAAGATAGTAGACACAGGTTTAGATGCAGATTGCCCGTTTGAAGATGCCAAACGCTTAGGTATTCCCTTCACTCCTGAGAACCTGCGGATGTTTAGCGCCGATGTCTTTAATCCGTATTTAGTGAAACTGTACGAATATCTGCAAGTTCTGGAAAATCGCCTCTTTTCATCAGGTTTGCACGTTTTGGGAGAACCACCAAACGAAGAGGAAATGGCATCTTATTTGAATGCCTATTTTGGCGAAAACCCAGAAACCCGGTTTCTTGGAGAAACCGGGTTTCTAGACACTCCGAACCAAGCTGCTGCCCAAATTCGCGATTTATTGATGCAAACTACCGACGAATTAACCAACCTATTGCGCGGATTGAATGGCGAATATATTCCCCCTGCACCTGGCGGCGATTTATTGCGAGATGGTGCAGGTGTTTTACCTACAGGTCGCAATATTCATGCTTTAGACCCCTATCGGATGCCATCACCAGCAGCTTACGAAAGAGGTCGAGAAATTGCCAATAAAATTATCGCGCAACACCTGAAAGAAAAGAGCCAATATCCCGAAACAGTTGCTGTGATGTTGTGGGGTTTGGATGCCATCAAAACTAAAGGTGAATCTCTCGGTATTCTCTTAGAATTAGTAGGTGCGGAACCTGTAAAAGAAGGCACAGGGCGAATAGTCCGCTACGAATTAAAATCACTAGCAGAAATCGGGCATCCGCGCATTGATGTTTTGGCAAATCTTTCCGGCATTTTCCGCGATAGCTTTGTCAACATTATCGAATTGTTAGATGATTTATTCCAACGTGCAGCTGACGCCGACGAACCCGAAGACCGAAACTTTATCCGCAAACACGCTTTAGCACTGAAAAAACAAGGTGTAGAAAATGCAACTGCACGCTTATTTTCTAATCCTGCTGGCGATTTTGGTTCGCTGGTGAATGACCAAGTTGTCGCGTCTAACTGGGAAACAGGCGATGAGTTAGCGAATACTTGGCAAGGGCGAAATGCGTTCAGTTACGGCAGAAAAGATAAGGGTGAAGCGCGAAAAGAAATCCTGAATCAATTGTTGCAAACTACTGAAACAGTTGTCCAACAAATCGATTCGGTTGAGTATGGTTTAACCGACATTCAGGAATATTACGCCAATACAGGAGGATTGAAAAAGGCAGCAGAGAAACAACGCGGTAAAAAGGTTAATGCCAGTTTTGTAGAAAGTTTCTCCAAAGATACCACGCCTCGCAACTTAGAAGATTTGCTGCGAATGGAATATCGCACCAAATTGCTAAATCCGAAATGGGCTGATGCAATGGCGAATCAAGGTAGCGGCGGCGCTTATGAAATTTCCCAACGAATGACCGCGTTAATTGGTTGGGGTGGTACTGCCGATTTTACCGATAATTGGGTTTACGACCAAGCTGCCGATACTTATGCTTTAGATGAGGAAATGGCGAAGAAATTGCGCGATGCAAATCCCGAAGCTTTCCGCAATATTGTTGGTAGAATGTTAGAAGCAAATGGGCGCGGTTTCTGGCAACCGAGTGATGATAAGTTGCAGAAGCTGCGCGATTTGTATGATTTGACGGATGAAGAGATTGAGGGTGTAACTGTTTGATTAGGAGGTAAATTAAAATGTCTACAGAAAAAGTAACAAAAGTTAAAAATGCTTTGGGGAAAGTAATACATATAACTACAAAGGAAATGTTTCGTAGTTTGTTTTTTCCTGGGTATATTATTTACGAAGTTTTACTTGATTCCCAAAAGCCAGAAAATATAGACTCTCGTCTTGCTCGTTTAGAACAAATTAAACAAGACTTGAAGGAGGCAATATCAGCAGTTGATAGTTTACAAAGTGAGGCGCAACAAAGAAAAGGAGAGGTGGAAAAATTACGTGCTGCAATTAAAAAATTAGAAGAAGATAAGAATAATGTCGAAAACATTTTACAAGTTTCCGAAGAATCATTTGCCCGTCTTCTTAGTCGCGCTAATTCAAAGGGGCGTATTCGGGGATGGATTGACGGTCTTATTGTAGGCTTTGTTTCTGGCGTGATTTCTAGTTTAGTAGCTGGGTATATTGGTAACGTTTTGAATCCACCTACAAAAACACCAAGCGCACCAATACTAGATAACCAAACCTCACCATCAGCGCCACCTAAAACAAATTCAAAGACACCTGTCAACCAAAAATAATCTTATCCATCCAAAAATGCCTGAAGACTGAAAATATAATGCCTGCCCAGATACATGGCAGGTCTTTTTTTCATTTTTTGTAATACATCGTAAAAATTATCCATATCCAACTCCCAACAAGTTAACGCTAAAACATCTTTTCTGTTACCTGAAATTCTCTACCAGTTTACAGCAAGCCTCACATCCAAGGACGATTTGTGCGATCGCCTGTTCATTCACATATTTTGAAGTAATGCGATCGCCCTCATCCACCAAATCACAAAACCAACCTATCCGCTTACAAAACATCTAACAATGGAAAACACATTTACTGCGGTATTTGAAAAAGTAGGCGACTGGTATATTGGTTACGTTGAAGAATTACCCGGTGCCAATGTACAGGAAAAAACCCTGGAAGAAGCCAGAGAAAGTTTGCGGGAAGCAATAGAATTAATCTTAATATCTAATCGCGAATTTGCCGAACAATAAATTTATGGTAAATCTGTAATCCGAGAGCAGGTTAATGACTGGGATAAACGAGCGATCGCTACCTCCTACCAACACAACTCGCGCATCCTAGCAACTGACTGCACAAGTCCCTGATTTACAAGCGTTGCCAAATATTCATCAGGCGTTTTTGGTGGATTTTTGAGCCTGTTTCTTTGCCTTTCTGCTGCTTGGCAAACTGCTTTATAATTAAGGCTCAGCAAATCTAGGATAAAATCATCAGGATGCTTTGCCTGAATGTTGTATGGTGCAATAGCCTCATTGGGAAAGTCTCTGAGATTGAAAGTGATGATGTATTTTGCTTGCGATCGAATTGCTGCCGCTAGAACATGGCGATCGTCTAGATCTGGTAGTTGCAAATAAGGAATTAATTCCTCATAACCAGTTACCAGACAATCTTTTACATTTGCATTCATTAAATTTTTGGTTCTGGTCAGCTGTTCTATTGTCAGTTCCGAACGGTTTTGAAGTACATTTCGCACCCATTCCGAGTGAATCTCCTCTGTCCAACGCACCCCAAATAAGTCGGTGAGTGCAAGCTCTACTAAAAGATCGCGTAGCGGTGCTGAATATAGGACATTTGCATCATAGAGAACCGTAAAATTTGTCATAATTCAATCGTACAAACCCAGCGCTTGCGATTGGGCAACTAACTCATCCATACCTTTCATTTGTTCTGCACGCATTCGCTTTTTATACTCAATTACATCTTGATAGCGCATCTTGCGACTATTCCCCACTATCTTGTATGGAATTTTGCCAGCATCCTGTAAATCCCATATATACTTATCTGATACATTTAGGAGAGCGGCTGCTTGATATATTTCTAGCTCTTTTGTGTACGGCGTAATCTTTACTGGCTTTCCTTCCGCTGTATGCACCAAAATCTCCAGCAGTAGCTGCATGGCAAGCGCGGGTATTTCCACTGTTTTACCTGTTTCATCTTCCATCAGTTTAATAGTGCAGGAAGATTCTTGATTTTCTAAGTATGATGCCAAAACGTGGCTACTAGCTTCCGCCTGATTTGCGTCTGATTCGCTTGGGAAAATCGGATCGCCGAGTCGATATCTGGGAAGTTTCATATTGATTTTATGCTTGTTTTACTGAGAATAATTACTATTTTAGCATTCGCATCATATACAAACTTAAAATTTGTCATGATTCAATCGGACAAACCCAAAAATCCCTTTGTCAACAGTATACTGTAAAATATAAAACCATACCTACAACAAAACTATGGAGGTAAAGCCTATGACGATTTTATTTCCAGCCGAACCCGTACCCTTGGAAGTCCACCCTGATGGGGTGGTGCGAATGGTGGGAACGCGGGTTACACTAGATACAATTGTTGCTGCTTTCAATCAAGGGGCGACTGCGGAGGAGATTGTGTTTCAGTACCCATCTTTGCAACTAGCTGATGTGTATGCTACGATCTGTTTCTTTTTGCGCCATCGTCCTTATGTGGAATTATATTTGCAGGAACGGCAACAAGAGGCTACGGAAATTCGTAAATTAAATGAGGCTAAATCTGAGCCTCAAGGGGTGCGCGATCGCTTACTAGCACGCCAGACACAATAACTAATTATGTTGCGATTTTTGGCCGATCAAAACTTCAATAACAATATCATAAGAGGCTTACAGCGTCGGCAGCCAGAATTAGATATTGTTTGTTATCAAGATGTTGGTGTTTTTGGGACAGATGACTCTATTGTGTTAGAATTTGCGGCGAAAGATGGGAGAGTTTTGCTTACCCATGACGTAGCTAAAATTACACAATATGTTTATCAACGACTTGAGGCAGGATTATCTGTACCGGGAGTGTTTCAAGTAGGCTTTGATGTTCCCATCATTCGCGCTATTGAAGATATTTTGTTATTGGCAGAGTACAGCCTTGATGGCGAATGGGAGGGGCAAGTGCGTTATTTACCTTTGTGAAATATTCCCATAGCTAGGGGTAAATTTATTGGTGATGAGCAGGCAGTTAAATTTTTAGTCGATCGCCCATCACCAATTACCTCTTCATCTTATCTAAACCTTTGCTGAAAAGTGGCGATCGGAATAGCCCAGCTTAATGCTTCCATTTGCTTGAACAGTGCTTGAGATGGTGCGCTTCCATCAGCAAATCTGTAAGCTTGAATGCCTTGTGGGGGAAATTTCAATCGCCCGTTAATTCCCACCAACTCACCTTTATTATTCAATACAGGCCCGCCACTCATACCATCTTCTATTTCGTTAGTGTAACCTAGTTGGTAGCCTCTGGGGAGCGATCGCTCTGCAACCATCTCCACATATCCCTTCGTCAAACGAAACGCTCTCAAACCCCAATCGCGGGTATTTTCGATCGCATCTCGGTTCAGAAAGCGCCAATTCGGAAATCCAGAAGCGTATACCTCATCGCCAATTGCTAGGGAATTGGAATTTCCCATCATCGCAACTTGATAAGATCGATCGCTAGTAAATTGTACTATGGCTAGATCGTTATCTCCAAATCGGGTAGAGCGCTGCAACCGACCAGAATAGCTGCGCCCATCTGAGGTTAGAATTGTATAGCGATCGCCTCTTTCCACCACATGAGCGCAAGTCAAAACTGTGTAGGTTTGCCCCTGTCGATCGATGATTACACCAGAACCGCCACCGTCATTCTCTAAAATCCGCACCGTTACTTCTCTTGCTATTTCTGCTACGGAAATGTTATTGCGCGAGCGGCTTTGAGCAACTTCTAAAGATAATTTGTTTGCCCGATCCAAACTGTTATTAACATTAGGTAAAGCTGCCACCGCTGATACCATGACTAGCCCATTTAATGAAGCGATCGCTGTCAAACAAGTCCCCAAAGCAATTAACGATAGATCCACAATCAATTCTTCCCCTGAACAGATTTCTCTAGATATCTATTAACTAGCCAACCCAGGGAGGTTAAATACTCCCCAGGTTGGCTAGTGGAAATCGACAATCCACTCAATTTCAGTTAAATACCGTTATTCCTACCCCCAGAATTAGTTCCAGAATTATTTCCTGTTCGGGGGCGAGTAGTAGAGCCACCGCTGTTTCGAGAGCGAAATGCTTCGTTAACAACTCTTTCCAAACTGAAAGTTCTTCGCTGTACCGTCGAACTATTGTTAGGTCTAAGCGAGTAAACTGGACGACCAGAACCAGTTGTACCAAACTCCAGCAAATTAGCTAGAACTTCATCTGGATTTTGGGCGCTCCGACGATCGAGGGTGAACAGCAAATTGTCGGAATTACAATTAGACGAGCCACCGTTAATGTAACAAACAACCGGTAGATTATTCAGCGTTCCAGTAGTCAGGTATAGATTGCTCAGACGACCTCCATTGTCGGCAACTGCTCTGCTCAATCGATCGGAAACAATGCGGCAGCGTTGCTGAGGAGTATAATCAGGCCCAAATTCGGTAGTTCGCCAAACTACGATCGGTGATGTGGTGCGATCGCCTCTTTCCGCGATAGTGGCAAAGTTTCGATTTTCGCGAACGCAACGAAATATTGTGCTTAATTCTTCCGCTTCTTGAGCTTGCGCTTGGGGTGTACTCGCTACGACACCAGAAACAGCGCCAGAAACAGCGATTGTCGATACTAAAAATTGAGCCAGGAATTTCTGGGATTTCATAACAAACTCTTCCGATTATGCTTACTTTTAAGGTACGATCTTGCTAAGGCTTCGTACCTCATCCAGTTGAGTGATCTGACAGGGTTATTCTGGATATTGTTCCTCAATGTATTTGTTGACGATATCGGTTCTTTAGTTGCAAATATCGCTGTATGGATGACAAAACAGCTCGTAATTTTTTAATTGCTCAGGGAACAGCTTTGCTAACTCAGCGGAATCCCGATGACTTGCTTGTACGTCTGCGATCGGGCAAATCTCCAGTACCCGGTCAGCTGACATCTATATTATTAGCGCTGAAAATTGCCTTCGACGCCCTCAAGGAGGAAACCCACCTCGATCGCGAGCTCGTCTATGCAATACACCAGCTGTGCTTTGAGAGTCGCCAGCTATACGACGCCGGACTTAGATCTGGGGTTGAATGGCCACCGATGTTGAATGAAGATTTGAACCGGATCGCGATCGCAGTTAGGAGTATTTTCGCCGGCACTTGGCAGTAGTTAATGGGGGAGTGGGGGAGTCAAAAGTCAAAAGTCAAAAGTCAAAAGTCAAAATTTCTCCCTCTCCCTCTCCCTCTCCCTCTCCCTCTTCCCTCTTCCCCTAACCCCTAACCCCTAACCCCTAACCCCTAACTTCTTCATCGATTGCGAAGTTCGGATTCCAACTTGTCTAAATCGCTTTTGAGCAAAATGGCAATTTTGCCGGTGATGGGAAATCCCTGTCGCGGTTTGGCAATTTCTATCCAGTAAGCATATCTGTCGCCTAAACGCAGTTC
>NZ_JACJUP010000222.1:0-7498 GCF_014748295.1 Planktothrix sp. FACHB-1355
TCCGAAGTCATATTCTTTCGTCCCACCTGCCACCAAAAGGGAACCATCTGCCAGAAAAGAATGACCGGCACAAAACAAGTCTGCCGGAGTTGGGGGAGTAAAAAAAGTACCCTTTTCATAATCCCAGACAACACTGCTAAAATTAGCTTTAGCATTGGCAGGATTGTTACCGGAACCCGCAAAGAACAATACTTTATTAGTAGGCAAAACGGTGGCGTGAACTGCCAGAACTTGCGAGTTGTAAGGTAACAATCGCCAAATGCCTTTGCTTGCAGCTTTGTCCAAGTCAATATTCAAATCTAGAACTTGGTAATATCCTTGATTTAATTGTGGCGGATTATCGATTAGGAATACAATTAATTCAGGTTTTCCCTTACCTTTTAGGTCTGCAACTGCAATTCCTGCACCCTGATTTTCCCAATAAGGTAATTTAATTGGCGTCCAAGGACTCCAACCATCGGTAACATTACCAGCAGCGTCAAGATTCCAACCGATTTGATAAAATCCCTGATTAACACCGGGCGGATTATCGATTTGAAATACGATTAATTCCGGTCGTCCATTGCCGTCGAGGTCTGCAACTGCAATCCCTACGCCTTGATTTTCCCAAGAAAACCAATCAACTGCAATCCAATCACTCCATCCGCCTGTAACAATGCCATTTTTATCTAGCTTTTTACCAATGCGATAAAGTCCCCGGTTTTTCTGAGGAGGATTGTCAATTTGGAAGACAATTAATTCTGGTCTTCCGTCGTTATCTAAGTCTGCAACTGCGATACTGGCATCTTGATTTTCCCAGGATTCCCAACCGGGAATTTCTATCCAATTACTCCATCCACCCGTGACAATGCCATTTTTATCCAGCTTTTTACCAATGCGATAAAGTCCTCGATTCGCACCGGGCGGATTATCAACTTGAAAAACGATTAATTCCGGTTGTCCGTCGTTATCCAGGTCTGCAACTGCAATACCCGCGCCTTGATTTTCCCAAGCACCCCAATCGGGAATTTCTATCCAGTCACTCCATCCGCCTGTGACGATGCCGTTTTCATCGAGTTTCCGTCCAATCCGATAAAAACCTCGATTTGCACCGGGAGGATTGTCGATTTGCAAGATAATTAAATCGGGTCTTCCATCATTATCTATATCTACTACTGCGATATCTGCACCTTGGTTTTCCCAGGAGAACCAATTTGGGATTGGTAATAATTCGGTTGCCATGATTTTGTGAATATTTGCACTCACTTAAATAAGCTAAATATAACACTTTTGTTTACTAATATTCGTAGCCGAAGTTACCAATTTTTATAAACAAATAAGCTCGCGCATTGAAGGCGATAGACACAGGTAATTTTGTGCGAAAACTAATCATTTGGCACACTAAGTACAGAAGAGCCCTAATTACCCAGTATTCAAAACCAAATTACTGGCTATGTTTGGGCAATCGCAATTTTTTAGAAGTAATAGGACTTAAAACTTGGTTAAGAACGCGCAGTTGTTCGGCAGTACCCATACAAATCATCGCATCCCCCGGCAATAAAAGGGTTTCCCCAGTTGGCCCACCGATGAGGGTGCCATCGACGCGACGAATGGCGAGAACTAAAGCACCTGATTGCGATCGCAATCTCGCCTCCCTTAAACTCTGTCCCACGACCGGACAAACATTGGCATCGAGGCGAAATTCCTCCATATAAAAAGATCTGTCGCTACCGGTTAAAATGCCATCGACAAAATCCATTACTTGCGGTCTGAGTGCGGCAGCTGCCATGCGTTTACCGCCAGTAATATAAGGAGAAACTACCGCATCTGCACCGCCGCGCTGCAATTTTGTCACCGCTTCTTCCGTACTCGCACGTGCGATCGTTCTGACATTGGGATTAAGCGTTTTTGCCGAAAGAACTGTATAGAGATTTTCTGCATCGGAAGGAAGCGCCGCCACCAAACAAATTGCCCGTTCGATCCCGACTCTCACTAGAGTTTCATCCAGTGTGGCATCCCCTTGTATAGCAATGTAACCCATCTGCTGAGCCGCTTGCACGGATTGCGAATTGGAGTCAATTGTCACAAAAGGAATGCCTTCTGCCTCAAATTCTGAGGCAATCTGACGTCCGGTGCGTCCATATCCACAAATAATGTAGTGTTCTGTAAGGGATTCCACTAAACGCCGTTGTTGTTGTAGTCGTCTTCCTTCTTGAAAGTAACCTTGAATTAAAGCTTCTGTAAAGCGATTAACAATATAACCGATGCTAATCACACCCATCCCAATCAAAACGATCGTAAACAATCGTCCTCGATCGCCTAAAGGATTGATTTCGCCAAAGCCAACGGTAGCCAGGGTACTCACGGTCATGTAAGCCGAATCTAACCACCGCCACCCCTCAACAAAACGATACCATAATGTACCGCACAGAAACACAAGAGCGAGGGCGATCGCACCGACAATCAATTCTTGGCGAAGGCGTCGATACTTGCGCTCAATATCTGATTGAGAATCGAATGAAGGGCGTTGGCTCACGTAAGTAGCAGCTTTTTCTAAAGAGTTTGATAATACACAAAGGCAGCATAACAGATACTTAATTCAATCTAATAGTAAAGGAGATCGGGAATGTATGTATTAATTGGTGGAGCCGGACTGATCGGCATAAATTTGGCTCAAAGGTTAGTAGAACTGGGACACACGGTTGCCATAATTGATATAGATCCTAATGCTTGTCGCTACGCTCGCGAACAAGTGGGAGCAATGGCTTTTGAAGGTAGTGCCGTAAACACAGAAGTTCTTTTGGAAGCGGGAATTCGCAAAGCAGATTCTCTTGCTGCCGTATTGCGGAACGATGCCTTAAACTTGGCAATGGTTACGCTTGCCAAACACTACGGTGTTTCCCACATTATCAGCCGGATGCGCCACCGCGATTTTGAACAACCTTTGCGCTTAGCTGGGGCGCATCATGTTATCAGTACGATCGACTTAGCCGTTTCTACAATGGTGAATGCGATCGAATATCCCGAAGTCGAATCCATGATGCACTTCGAGCAAGGTCAAATCGAGGTTTTAAAGCTATCGATTCCACAAAAGTGCAACGTTGTCGGACGCAGTGTGGCTGAAATCGCTCAAGATACTCGTTTTCCTACAGGTTCTCTAATTATTGGTTATCAAGCACACCCGCATATGGATTTAGCAATTCCCAACGGCAGTACTGTGCTAGAATCTGGTTCAACCGTTTTGGTTGTCACCAAGCCAGGTTCGTTACATCAAATGATCGATTTTATGGAAGGTTGCCGTTAATCGTCTTCCAGTTTCAACAGTTGCTCGTCAATAGTTTGTATCCTACTTTGCACGATTTCTTCTGAAAGAATTCGTTTCCGCAATGCTTCGTTTAAAGCACCTTTTTCTGCCAATAACAAGCGCCGACGAATGGCATCGAATTTGATGAGATCCTTATTAGTAGCAGCCAACTCCTCCGGACGGCGATTGTATAAATCTCGCAGTGCCTTTTCTGCGGCTGCTACTTTTACTTGATAACTCGATCGCATTTCTTCATACACAGATTTTGGTAACACTCCCGCCTTCAATAAACTATCCAATTCATCTTGTGCTGCCTTCGCAGTCATGAGTTGAGCTTGCAATTCCTCAGTTTGCTGACGAAACTCGGAAAATCGAACTAATTGCAACCTTCGCACCAGCCAAGGCAAACTCAAACCTTGCCCTACCAAAGATAAAAGCACGCTACCGAATACTAAGGCAATTAAAGATTCTCTTCCTGGAATTGTAGAAGGCAAACTGAAGGCAAGCGCCATTGAAAGAGAACCTTTAATATTGCCCAAAAATAGAACGTGTTGCCAGCGCAGAGGAACGGGGCGATCGAACAAATGCACCCCAGCTAACAAGGGATAAACCGATACAAATCTCCCCACTTGGTAAGCCAAAATAGCGAGCAAAACTCCTGGCAAAGTTTGCCAAAGAGTAATCAAATCTATTTCTATACCAATAAGCAGAAAAATAAATGTATTGACACCAAAACCCGCATATTCCCAAAAGCTGAATAAAGTGATGCGACTGGAAGCGGAAACACTACCGGAAAGTCCGAAGTTTCCCACAATTAATCCGGCTACAACTACTGCCACAACACCGGATACGCCCACAACTTGTCCGATCTGAAAAGTTCCTAGCGCTACCGCAACTGTTAGTAAGATACTGCTGAGGGGATCGTCCAAACGTACAAATAAACCTACACTCAAATAACCCAAAGCTAATCCGACAAGACTGCCGCCGACAATTACCACAAATAAATCTTGTAGTCCCTCCAGAAAAGTTATCGATCCGGTTGAATGGACTTTCAAAATTAAACTGAAAAGAACGAGGGCTACACCATCGTTAAATAAACTTTCTCCTTCTACAATTGTGGATAGTCTGGAAGGTACGGATACTTCTTTAAAAACGGCAATTACCGACACCGTATCGGTAATGGCGAGGATCGTCCCTATCAGTAGCGCCGGTATCCAACCCAACCCCAGCCCCAGTTTTAACAATAGGGAAGTAACTCCAGCTGCGATCGCCACACCTGGCCCAGCTAAGAGGAGGATCGGTTTAATGGTGCTTCGCAGGCGGCTGATATCAGTGTTTATTGCCGACTCAAACAGCAAAATCGGTAAAAATAGATTCAAAATCAGCGAAGAATCCAATCCGACGCGACGTGGTAAGAACTCCGCGATTGCCAAACCTGCGAGAACCAAACCCGTGACATAGGGCAAACGAAACTGCCGAGATAGCAGCGCCACACCTGTGGCAACTAGCAGAAGAACGATCAGAACAATGACTAACTCTGCAAACCTTCCTTGATGTCCTTGGCCTGTAGAGTTTAAACTTGCTAGGATAAAGTGTTGCGGAAAGTACGATAATACTACTTTCTCTGAGAATACAATACCGTACATAAGGTTTAGGTTATTGAGATAAGCTGCTGTATTGAAATAGCAGTCCTACATTAATCTGCCTTAAAATTCCGTACCACAGCTTTTCAACAAAGCTCGAATATTAAGGATTGAGTCAGTGAGCATAGAAACTCTCGTTGAAAATCCCCACATACCCGCAGAATCAGCACCTGTACTGTCTGCCCCGTTTGACCGAGCCAGTTTTGATGACTGCGTGATGACAACTTACGGGCGATTCCCCCTAGCGCTGGAGAAGGGAGAAGGTTGTCGCGTTTGGGATACCGAAGGGCGCGAATATCTGGACTTTGTGGCGGGAATTGCCACTTGCACTTTGGGACACGCCCACCCAGCTTTAGTGGAAACGGTAACTCGTCAAATCCAGACGCTGCACCACGTTTCCAATCTGTACTATATTCCCGTACAGGGTCAGCTGGCGCAATGGCTAGTGGAACATTCCTGTGCCGATCGCGTATTTTTCTGCAACTCTGGGGCAGAAGCAAATGAAGGGGCGATCAAATTGGCTCGCAAATACGCCCATACGGTCTTAAAAATCACCAATCCGGTAATTTTGACGGCGCACGCCAGTTTCCACGGACGCACGTTGGCGACGATTACAGCCACGGGTCAGCCGAAGTACCAAAAGAACTTCGATCCGTTGATGCCGGGATTTCACTATGTACCTTATAACGATATTGAAGGGCTCAAGAATGCGATCGTCGATATCGATACAGGCGATCGCAGGGTTTGTGCTATTCTCCTGGAAGCATTACAGGGAGAAGGCGGCGTCCGTCCCGGAGATGTGGAATACTTCCAGCAGGTACGCGAAATTTGCGATGAAAACGGCATTTTGCTGATTCTCGACGAAGTGCAAGTAGGTATGGGTCGCAGTGGCAAGTTCTGGGGATACGAAAATTTAGGGATCGAACCTGATATTTTCACCAGCGCCAAAGGATTAGGTGGCGGTATTCCGATCGGTGCTACTTTGTGTAAGCAATTCTGCGCTGTTTTCCAACCTGGGGATCACGCCAGCACCTACGGTGGCAATCCTTTTGCCTGTGCGGCTGCCCTTACTGTTTGTCAAACTTTAGAAAGGGAGAATATTCTCCAAAATGTGCAGGATAGGGGCGAACAATTGCGGACTGGATTGAGAGCGATCGCCTCTAAGTATCCTAACCATATTGTCGAAGTGCGCGGTTGGGGTTTAATTAACGGTATGGAGCTGAAAGCAGATATCGAACTAACTTCAGCTGATGTAGTAAAAGCTGCAATGGCTGAAGGTTTATTGCTCGTTCCCGCCGGCCCTAAAGTCCTCAGATTTGTACCACCTTTGATCGTCTCCGCTGCGGAAGTCGATCGAGCTTTACAAGCAGTAGAAAAAGCTTTGGCTGCTCTAGTATAAGTCAGTTGACCTCTCCCCCAACCCCTTCCCTGCAAAGTCAAAAGTCAAAAGTCAAAAATGAGAGGGAGAGGGAGGAGGGAAAGGGAAAAGGGAAAAGTCGAACTATTAATTCTCTCACTCCCCCGCTCCGGGCAGACACATGAGTCTGCCCCTACCCCCCTGCTCTCCCTCTTCCCTAGACCTAGCTTAGGCTAAAACTCGGCTAATAGTTTTTAATAATTCTTGGGTAGTATAAGGCTTCGCTAAAAACGTTTTAACTCCCAGCTTTTCAACCGATTATACCATTGTGCTGTAACCCAGTCCGCTACAAGCAATAATCTTGACAGAAGAGTTAATTTTTTGTAGTTGGGCAAAGCTTATATCGATCAGTTCAGTTAATGCGTCTTGTTGTTGTTCTGTAAGTAACATTACGAACCTCTTTCCAGTACTGCATTGACAATTTCCAGTACATGAGCAGCAACAAATGGTTTATTGATAAAGGCACGCGCCCCTACTTGCTTAACCGTTTTCTGGGTGAAAGTCTGAAGATCGGCACTGGCTACTATCACCTGCGCTGACCTATCCAAGGAGATTAATTTTTCCAGTACCTCTGTTCCTGTCATACCGGCCATGACCAGATCGAGCGTTACTAAGTCGGGGTGTTCGAGAAAATAAAGCTCGATCGCTGCTATCCCGTCAGATGCCTCAATAATTTGATGTCCCTCTAGTTCTAGTATGGCTTTTAGTATCCGACGGGATAAGCTTGAATCATCCACAATTAGGATTTTAGCCATTACAATACCTCTAAAATTGCTGCGGTCCTTTGATTGCAGCGGCAACAATAACATCAATTACTACTATATTACGGTTAGATTGAGAGAAGTTTACATATTATCTGTGGCAAAAAATGACTTTATTGATAAGGTTGCTCAATCCAGCCAAACCAGATTCCTATTAATTTTGTGTTTTTAAAGAAGTTTTGACTTATTTCAAGTATTTTTGCTTATATTGTATTTTTGTAAATAAAACTTATGTTTGTGTTCATTTAAACTACAGGAGCAAACCTATGCCCTATTTTTTGGATTTTAAATTTTATATTTTGGATTTGTGAAAATATTGCTAACTTAGCAATGAAGAATTTTAAAATATGGCAAATTTATAACCAAAGGATATGATGTGTCTATAAATAGAAGA
>NZ_JACJUP010000223.1:0-7354 GCF_014748295.1 Planktothrix sp. FACHB-1355
ATCTCGATCGATAAAAGTCTCAATATTTTTACGGTCAAGTTTTGTTATATTTATTACATGAGTTGATTTGATTTTCTGGTTGCTCTTTCAGTTTGATTTGAGGCTTATTCTGCTTCGCCAATGAGGGTAAATGCTGCCCAGTCTCTTGGATTGGGGTGTTGCTGCATGGTAATAAGCATTGCTTGGCGTAGCGCTTGGGCTTTGTCTGGGTTTCCCTTCAGTTGGCGATAAAATTCCACCATCAGTCCAGAGGTTGTATTATCTGGCACTTTCCACAAGGAGACGATGACGCTGGGGACACCCGCAGAAATCAAGGAACGGGATAGTCCGATTACGCCGTCCCCTGTTAAGCGTCCTCTCCCGGTGTCGCAAGCGCTGAGAACGACTAATTCGGCATTTAGCTTCAGGTTGAGGATTTCTTCGGCGGTGAGTAAACCATCATCTTTGCCGGAGGGGGCGAGAGCGATCGCACTCCCCAATCCTCTGATATCATCGAACTGTCCGTGAGTTGCCAGATGGATCATCTTTGCATTGGACATCTGTGCGACGATCGCAGATTCAGTAGCTTGAGTACCAGTAATCGCGTTGGTATTGAGCAAGTTAGCAATTGCTTTCGCTTCTGGTTCGGCATATTCTAGAGGTTGGAATGGTGCAGGCATGGGGCTAGGATTGCCGACTACCAGCACATCTTTGGCGGTTGAATTAGCAAGGCGCTGCCGTTGTTTTCGGGTTAAGTCTAATACTTGAATCGATGGGGCAGTAAGAATGGTATGTTTCTCGATCAGGTATTTGCCGTCTTTGTCTTGCAGTGCGGGGAAGGGAACGAGGAAGAGTTCGCCTTGGGGGATGAAGATTACGCGATCGCTTGGATTTTTGGGTAGTAAGTCAGCTATTGGTTCGATGAGAATTTGGTGGAGTTGTTGCAGTGATGTTTGTCCGAAGTCTTCTACATCATTGATTGATTTCGGTATTACACTTGTAGTTGCAAAACTTGGGTGTCTAACCATAAGTATGCCGTTTTGTGGATCGAATGATACGACTTCCCAAGGTTCTGAGTTCCGGTTTTCGCCTTTGAAGTGAATGCGATCGCCTGGTTTAAATGCTGCTTCATTAGTGTTGGCTCCACTCCTCACGCCAATAGCTTGACGAACGCGGGGAACCAGGTTGGCAATAGTTCTCTTCTCTCGTTCTAATTCTTTGAGATCGAATTGACGAAACGTAACATCACCAGTAGGTTTTATTACCCAAATAAAAAGGTTTGATTCCTTTCTTGAGTCAGAAATAATTGAATATACAACGATTGTGGCTTTTTGTGTTTTAGAAATTTGTTGAATTTCCACAAGGGAGGGATAAGTTATAGGAGAGTTAATCGGTGATTGAGAAGATAACCTGCTGGTCAATAAGTCGATAAAGGCACGCGCACGCCCCCCTTCAGCAATTTCTAGAGCTTCGTGAATTTTATTCTGGGCGATCAGAACTTCTTGTAAAGCGCGGTAGGTGCGACCTTGAATTTCAAAAATTGATACTTTCTCTGAGTCTCTGTTACCTAATCCTGACCGGATAGAATCTAAAACTTTAATTCCGAGGCGTAAATTTTTCTCTGCTTCTGCTAAATTGCCAGAGCGAAATAGAGAAACTCCTAGATTATTGAGGGCTATTGCTTCCCCTTGGCGGTCGCCTATTTCCTGTGTAATTTTTAGAAATTGTTGATGGTAGTCAATCGCTTTGGCGTAGTCTCTAAGCCCGTTATATGCAGCACCCAGATTTCCTAAAATGTCACCCTCTGATTGGCGATCTTTTATTTCGCGTGCTATACTCAAGCTTTCCTGATATAATTGAATGGCTCTGGTATAGTCTCCTTGCTCAAAGTAAACAACTCCTAAATTTCCTAGAATACCTTGCTTGTTTTGAGGATTTTTGACTTGTTGTGCGATTGTTAAACTCTGCTGATAGTAGTCAATTGCCTTGGGATAATCTTTGAGGTTTTTGTATGCAATGCCTAAATTTCCCAAAGCCGTTATTTGCCCCTCAAGATCGTGACGTTCGCGTTCAATCACCAAATGTTGTTGATGCCACTCAATTGCTTTGCTATAGTCTCCGATAGCGGCATAAATAAGCCCAAGACGGCTCACGGCTACTGCCTCGGCTTCCCGGTCTTTCGTTTCCTGTGCAATAGTTAAACTTTGCTGCTGAAACTCAATTGCTTTACCATAATCTCCTAAATCGTGATAAACCAACCCTATATTTGCCAGAACGTATCCCTCTGCTTCACGGTTTTTAAGTTCTTGTGCAATAATCAAGCTCTGTTGGTGGTATTCAATTGCTTTACTATAGTCTCCAAGGTTTTCGTAGGCAGTGCCTATATCTGTAAGACTTGACAATTCTGCTTGACGATCATTAAGTTCCCGTGTTATTTCCAAACTCTCCTGAAAGTATTCAATTGCCTTGTAATAGTTTCCGAGACTATGATAAGCAGCTCCCAAAGCTCCTAAAGTAGACTCTTCTCCTTTGCGGTCGTTGAGTGAGCGCTTAATTTCCAAATCTTTCTGTAGGTACTCAATAGCTTTTTCATAGTCTCCAAGTGATGAGTATGCAATGGATAGACCTGCTATGGTCGTACTTAGCCAGGGCAGATTTCTAAGTTCCTGAGCAATAGCTAGTGCGGGCTGATAATACTCGATTGCCTTGTTGTAGTTTCCAAGGAGCTGATAAATGGCTCCCAAATTTACTAGCGCCTCTCCTAGCAGTTGCGGATCTTTAAGTTCTTGAGCAATAGCCAAACGTTGCTGTTGGTACTCAAGGGCTTTGGTGTAGTTTCTCAGTTGAAGATAACCAGAGCCTAAACCTGCTAAAATTGCTAACTCAGCGCCTTTATCTTTGAGTTCTCGATAAATATTTAGTGCTTGTTCCCAGGATTGCATGGCAGCTTCCAATTGACCACGCTGATACTGCTCAAGCCCTTGTCTTAGCAGTCGCTCTCCTTCTACTTTCTGCCCATCTGTAGTTTGAGCTAACACCTGCAACGTAGAAAATCGCATCAGCAGCGGCACAGGATGAGAGGCTAATATAGTAAACAGAAGGGTAACAATTACACTCAAACCAATTCTCTGCAATTGCATAACTTTCCTTATCTTGCCTTACAACAGGTAACAACAGGTTCCGCAACAATTTTATTCAAAGCAACATCTGGATGTCGCAACAAATCTTCCCAATCTTTCGTTAATTGTGCATCCTGCGGATTCTGACGACGCAATTCAATTAGATTAGTTATAGTGTCGTACCACAAACCATTTTCAGCATAAAGGAGAATGCGATCGCGCCCACTCACTCCATCCAACTTTTGCTGCAACTCAGGTTTATCAACCCGCCATACTTCTCCATCAACATTAGCAGTTTCGCGTGAATTGCCTGGATTGCAAATAACGGATAAGGTCCAATGATATCGCTTACCAATCTCTAAAGCACTTACATTTTGCGGTAACTTTATTCCAATAATACCAGGGCTAACTGTTACTTCAAAGCTATCTTTATAAACTGTATTTTCTTGCTCATCTACTAACATGAACTCCACAGGAGTTGTAGACTTAACCTGTTCCGACACATAAAACCAAAACGTCGGACGTTCAGCTATGGTTAACCCTAAATTAGTCCCTGGAACTAATGCAATTAAACGCGATTTCCCTGCATCATTACAAGCATCACGAGTTGCTGCATCTCCTCGATATCCGGGTGCGCCTTCAGGAGGTAAACTGAAACGGATAGGGGTTGCAGCAGTTCGCTGGTTGGAAGGTGTAGGCGATCGCGAGGGAGATGGTTGAAGAGATGGCGTGGGTGTTGGCGACGCTTGGCGAGGGCGCTGTTGTGCTATCTGTACCGATGATGGTGTAACCTCCACAGATGCCCCAATTGAGGAGGTGCAACCGGGTGCTAATGGTAAGGTCAAAGCTAGTATTAAATTTTGGAGTCTCCAGTTCATAAAGAAGGATCGTAATATTTAAGTGTGTATTTAATGGCGAAATCAAAACGAAGCAATCTTGTTCTATGCCTGTCAGTATCAATATCCCAGTTCTGATAACGCCGTGATTACTGCAAACTTACAAGCCTTGCTCATTCTGGCCTATTTGCTCAACCAAGATACTATCGGCAATTTGAGTTAAGAGATGGGATTTTGAATTTGTCGGTCTTTGGCTGCTGATGTCCTGATAGTGCTGCACCTCCCCTCGCATCGGGTGCGCCTTGAGGAGGTAGCCCGATAGGTGGTCGAGGTTGTGTAATAGACCCGTTAGGTATACTGATATCACTACAATTTCCAGCTAATTTCCCATTTAAGAAGGTGTAACCGAGCGCCAAAAGTAAGGTCAACCCTAGTAGTGTTAGAAGTTGGTATTGCCGTTTCATAAACTTGGTGGGGGAAGTTTAGAAATAAAGTGCGATCGCCGTAACTGGGATCTGCTGTACGTGACTATACTTGCACCTGTCAATATCAAAGCCAAGCATGATGGCACTAATGGCACCCAGCTACCTTGTATAAAGAGGAAAAAGCAAACTCCGTACAAGGTGACGATAGCCACAATCAGAACCAATCCCAAGCTTAGTATTCCCCGAATTCGCCAAGCGATCGCACCTCCCACCAAAGACCAACCCCAAATCCACAGCGCATCACCCCAAAAAGGCCAAACTCCCAACAACGGACGACCGTCTAACACAGCGCTGATAATCTGACTCACCATTTGCGCTTGAATAAAAACGCCTTTTGTAGCTCGATCTGAGCGCAAGCTGAGACTGTAAGGTGTATAGTGATTATCTTCATCTGGAACAGTAACACCAATAATCACAATCCGGTTTTTCACGAAGTTAGGGTTAAAGTTACCAGTTAGGACATCTCTCAAACTAACCTGTTTGGCAATTTTTTGAGAACGGTAATTGAGCAATATTTGGTATCCTCGATTATCTAACCCTCTATACCCTTCCGAATCGGGTTCCAAACGTTTTAATCGCACTTTCCCCAACTGTAAATATTTTTCATCGTAGTTAAATTGAGGCTCAATTCCTTCTGTAACTAAATAATAAAGTGCTAATTGAAAGCTTAAGGAAAATTCGGTACGACAAGGAGAACTATCATTAAAATTCATAGACCACAGATAGCGACGGAGAATTCCATCGTTATCTTTGATAACATCGCTAAATCCTAAACGTTCTTTGGGGACTTCTGGTGGGGGTTGATAACCTTCTTTGTCTCTGGGCGGTTCATTGACTTTGCATACAGCAATGAAATTATTAGTTTCCCGCAACCGTTTTGCTAATTCAGGTTGGTCGCGCCGCACTGGGAAATCCCGATAAATATCTAAGCCAATTACTCGCGGTTGCAATGGCTCTAGTTTCTTCAATACTTGATTGAGTGCTGCATCAGCTAAAGACCCCCGTCTCTCCATCCCCATACGGTCTTGATATTGCAAATCGGTTTTATCAACTGTAATAACCAAAAGGCGACGGTCTGGCCCGTCATCTGGTTGCAGTCTTATCATCTGATCATAAGCTTTTAACTCCTGTGTTTGCAACCATCCCATTTGTCGCACACCCAACACTAAGGCTGTAATTGCTACACTGGCAACCAAGATGGGATGTGTGAAAATTCTTGTTAGTGGATGGGGTTTTAAGGGTTTGCTTTCTATATTGATTGATGGAATAGCGCGATCGCTTTCTATCCCATCTCGCAACTGTTGCCAAGTTGGAGGAATTTGAGCCGGATTTTGATATATTACTGGCAACCAACTAGCACAGGGAAACTTATTTTCTAATCCTTGCAACCGTTCCCGCGCTTTCCGCACAGACAGATATAAGGATTCACCTTTTGAATATTCTTGGAGAAAATATTGTAAAAATTCCTGTGCTACTTTATCGGGAACAGGTTCTCGCATCACGATTAGTTGTGGAATATGTAAATCGGCTAATTCCCGTGCTAATCCCAATCCATCACAGGAGTTGAAAATTGCAATCCTCAATCCAGCCGCGATCGCTTTTGTGAGAGCGTTTCTTAATTGGCTAATTGTCAAACTATCCGTTTCATTGATAAAAATGCGTCCCTTGTTTCCTTCCGTCCTACTATGACCTGCAAAAAATAAAATATCCCAGCTTTGTTCCCACAATTTATCATTAATATCCTTTCGCTGCGGTTCGGGGAGAAAGGTAACAGCAGCATCCGGTGTGTTCTGCAATGATTCCTCGTCTGAACCGATATCAATATTAGTGCTATTTCCTAAAATTGCTAAGATATTAACTTTATTTTTACTTGGATATACTTGGTTAATTCGTTGGTAATCTGGAAGGCTAATAGCTAATTCTGCATTAGGACGGCGAGTGAAAAAATCCCATAAATGCCAAGGAAGTCGCTGCAAACGCATCTCTTCAGTTTGCAATAGCACCCGTACTGTGTCCGAGGGCTTTACTTCCTCAATTAATCTTTCACGGATAGAACGAAATTTTGGTGAATTTAGCCAGTTATTCAGTTGAGTAATAATAGGTTCAGCCGCATTGTTGCACTCTTCTATTGTTGAAAAATTTGTTACTTGACCATCTGGAGCATTTAAACTCCGAACTCGGTCTAAACGCCAATAAATTGATTGCCAGTCGTCGTAATCTTCGGCAATTTCTGGTGCTGGTGGTAACTCGCCTGTGATTTCGAGAAAAGGGCGATCGCCTTCTTCTCCTATCTGCAATATCACGGGAAAACCTTCTGATTGAAAGTTACCTTTTCCTATTCTAAAAATAACTAATTTACTCATTGCATTACCAAAGCCCCGTGTTAATCTGGATGGTGGATCTACCCTCAACCCCTCGATCGGCTTACAGTAAACCCGTTAACAAGAGTATGGCTTCTCTCGTTAACGGATAAGTGTAAAATTTAACAAGACTTTAACGATTAGATTGACCACCGAAAAATGCCGAGAGGATAGCAGCACCCACAGTCAAGACTTCCATTGTCCGGGTGGTTCCCATTGTAGTGTCGCCCAGGATGTTCCCTTCCGTGTCCACTATCATATATTGCTGACCGTTTGGCCCTTGATAGTGGAGCATAAATCCATCTTCGCCTTCTTGATACCCTATATATTGTGCAAAAGGATGGTACTGAGCGACGATTTCGCTAAACATACGGTGCATTACTTGTTCGGAAGCAGACATATCCAAACTCCTGGTGTTTTTGCCTTACATCTAGTTATCGGGATGGAGAGGCAAAGTTATGTAGGTATCCTGTGTGTTTAAATGTAAAGTTTTATAAAGTTTGTGCGATCGCAGTTTTTCAGAAGTGTTTAGGTTGAATCAGTAAGCTTCTGCATCTATCATTTATTTGACTTTC
>NZ_JACJUP010000224.1:0-7459 GCF_014748295.1 Planktothrix sp. FACHB-1355
TTCACCCGCTCTACCAGCAGCCCCTAACAAACCGATGAGAATATCTTGTCGTGCAATTTCTCCACCTTTATCGCCCATTCCTTTAGCAATTAAAGGTTCGCCGTTTTTTCCTCGAATGAGGATACTTTCTTTAGGGATTGATTGTTGGCGAATTTCTCCAGCACTATCAGGATAGACAACAGCGACCGCACTTTGATTGACTAGCTTGTTATCGGATGTAACGGAATCAACTTCGGTAATCAGAATAGTTCCTTTTGGTAAGGCTACTCGATTATCGGTAGATAAAACATCTGACTCTAGTTGTACGGCGAAACGTCCTCGATCTGCTTGATTTTCTTCTGACCAAATCATCGGAACTAAAACTTTCGCTTTGGCTGAAGTACCAATTTGAACTTGCATAGGTGACTTAGAAGCAACAGCAATTTCACTGTTGGTTTCGGATCTTGGCGTGCGATTTAAAATGCCCAGTTCGCCCGGTGTTGGTGATTGAGTTGATTCCGAAGTGCATTCCCAACTCGATGAAGAATTATTCGGACATTCTGATGCAGGTGAAGAAGATGCAGTGACAATTTGAAAATCGGAGGGATTATCTGTTTCTTCCTGGGATGGTGATTTTACATCTTCTGTTGAAGCAAGTTGGGGTGTAGTTTCAATTTTTTTGTTTTCTTCTGCTGGATATGAATTTTCTGTTGGTGCAGAAGGAATCAAAGTAGAATCGCCAATGGTAATTGTAGGAATTGATGTTGGTTTAGTCTGCTCTTTTGAGATAGAGTTTGGTTGCGTTAATTGTTGGTTATTTGGTAACGCCGCGACTGAGGTTTCTGGGAGTGTTTCTGTACTCCGAACAGATGCTACTTCTGCATCAGTGGCTTGCTGTCCCACAGTCGCCAGTTGGTTCCACCTCTCAAACGGGTCAACCTCTGGCGTTTTAGCTTCTGGGCTGGGTGCAGCTGCTATGTGCGGTTGTGCTGAGACTGGTATTGTTTCCCGTATGATTTTGGGTGGTGGTGCGGGTTCTTTCACCACGCGATCGCGGTATACAATCTTGGGTGGTGGGGCAGGTTCTTTGACTACCCGATCGCGATATACCACTTGTGGTGGTGGTGCAGGTTCTTTGACTATCCGATCGCGGTATAACACTTGTGGTGGTGGTGCGGGTTCTTTGACTACCCGATCGCGGTATACAATCTTGGGCGGTGGGGCAGGTTCTCTGACCACGCGATCGCGATATACAATCTTCGGTGGTGGGGCGGGTTCTGCGATCGGTTTTGGTGGTGGTGACTGTTGAGGTTTTGCAGGAGATGCAGCCACTTGGGTAGAAGTGGGTGTCGGAGTAGGCGTTGCAGCAGGTGTAGGAGTGGGTGCGGGTACATTTGCTTGCTGCTGGCGACCCATTTGATTTCGGAATGCTAATTCTGCTTTGAGTCTCGCTGCTTCATCGTTCGTAGGCGTTTCAGGTTTCACAGCGGGAGTAGGAGTAGCGGCGATTTTTGGTGCGGGAGACTTGACAGCAAAGAAAATCGACCAAATCAACCATCCCGCAGACAGGATACCACCGACTAGCATCGATGCGATCGCAAATCGCACTAACGGGTTTTCGCTATTTTCACGGGGTTCGGTTGTCTCCGAGTCCCTTTCTAACATATATTCCCGGTCGATTAATTGGACTCGTTCGGGTTGGTAACCTGTCATTTGCGCCATTTCATCAGGCGTAAATTGTTCGTTTTGGGAGGGAGTAGAGGAATTTTGTTCGCCACTCCCTACTTCCAATTGCTTACTGTCTACTTCGTGATTTTTATTGTTATCGTTATCCATGATTTAATCCTCAATTAGGTGTAAATTCGGTAATTTTGGTAATTTCTAAACCAGCTTTTCTGATTTGGTAAAGTTGCTGTTCTAGGGCTGAAGCATCAGCAGCGGGTGGAGAAGGAATATCAACGGCTTTTAATGTAAAAGTGCGATTGAAAGGAATTTCTTCATCTACTCCACCGGGTAAACTTACTAATACCCTTGTCGCCACCATATCTATTTCCCACTCTCCAATTCGGGTTTGTCTAGGTGCAGAGAGGTAAGAGATAATAACTTTGGAACGAACTTGGCCGCTAAATACTCGCGATGGTGTGATATCTGCTAAAGCTTGTAATGCAGCCCCACGAAAACCTTGCGGTCCAGATTCAATCAGAAAGGAAGCAAAATAGGTATTAGTAGTAACCCGTTTACCTTTACCGATATCTCGACCTTTGTCTAATTCTTTCGTACCGGGAATAACGCCATCCCAGTTAAACGTTAAATCAGCCCATTGACGGACAACTTCTTTGACAACTTCTGGTTGACGGTAAAGATAATCTTGTTCGGAAACGACCATTGTTTTTCCGTTTACCATCTGCACGAAAGTGGTTTTACGGGCAGCTAGTTGACTGACTTTGAAACTGACGAATAAGGTAAATAAAAATGTCAGACTGGTAAAAGCAGTCAGTCCCACGAAACACAAAGGCAAAATATCTTTCGATTCTAAGAATATTCTGTTTTGTTTGGGTTTATCCAAAGACTTAAACATTTAACTCACCTCCAGATATTGACAAATAACTAATGACTAATGACCAATGACTAATGACCAATGACTAATGACTAATGACCAATGACCAATGACTAATGACTAATGACCAATGACCAATGACTAATGACTAATGACCAATGACTAATGACTAACCAGCCTTACCAATAACACCAGTAGCTACAGCGACTACCCCATCAAATGCAGCATTAACGAGTGCTGGTACTCTGCTGTTAATACCCGCATAAAGTGCAACTCCACCACCGCCTGCAATTAATAGTGCTAAAGCAGGTGCAAAGATACTGATAAATGCTAAGAAAGCTAAATCCGAAAACGTTTGTGCGCCAGCAGCAACGATGACAGTAGCAGCCAATCCCACGACAATGTTGTATCCTAATTGCACTCCAAATAAGGCAAGAAAACCGCTAGCCCAAGCCCAGATTGGTTTAGCACCAAGGGGTAACAAACTCAATCCCAACGCGATGGGTGCAAAAGTGGCAGTCATAATTAAAGCAGCTTCTAAAATGTTGACAAAAGCCCATTGAAGTGCGTATAAAAAGGTAATCAAAATTAAGGAAATAGTAGCGCTAAAAACAGCACCGGGATTTTGCACGAAATCCGTTAGTTGTGCTACCGCTTGACGGGCTTGTTCTAATGGGCCACCATTCTGCTTTTCAGCTTCTGTTAATATCTGTTCTACAACTGGTTGTTTTTCTTGCAAGCAATCTGTCAGCGGTTTGCCAGATAAACCTTGACATTCTGCATAAACTGTAGATACTTGTGTTTTAACGCTTTGAGTTAAAGTAACATCTGAAATGGCTTGCTTGAAAGTGGTATCGGCTAGTTGGATATTGAGGACGTTAACAACTTCTTGATGGCCGATATTCCTAACTACCATCACGGTTTGTGACAACAGATAGCCATTATTACCTAACATAATAGCAATAAATAAAGGCCAAACCACAGAAGCGGCTAAATCTGATAAAAAGAATCGTTTTTCTTGATAATCAGCAGCCATTTTAACTGCCAATATAATAATACTGAGGGCAGCTAAGATTGTTCCTAAATTGCATAATCCTGCCCACAATGCACCGGATGGATTGATGGCATCACCCCATATTTTATTCCACGATTCGACTGTTTGACGACTCAATTCGATACTTTGGGAAATCAAACTAATTCCGACAGTCGAATC
This sequence comes from Planktothrix sp. FACHB-1355, assembly GCF_014748295.1. NCBI lineage: Bacteria > Bacillati > Cyanobacteriota > Cyanophyceae > Oscillatoriales > Microcoleaceae > Planktothrix > Planktothrix sp. FACHB-1355. The sequence goes on from NZ_JACJUP010000224.1 coordinate 3,750, forward strand.
GGCAGCATTGTCTGGTGGTGTTATTTGGGCGAAAGATTGAATAAAAAGTAGGCCAAACATAAGCAATTTAGGACGCAATACAAAAAGAGCGATTGCAGTTGGGGATGTTACTCCCCAACTAAAAATAACTACGGATTGGATGAAATAGTTGAATCTTGTCCCAACACGGCACCTCCGGGCATAGTCAGCAGCCCAGACTGTGCGGTAGCAGCATTACCGGATGATATTGCACTTTGCCGTTCGCGGATATTAGCAGCATTTAATTCTCGTGCTGCTTGTGCGGTTAGCGTTAGCTGCAAAGCTCTATCTTGTCGTGCTTGAGATGCTTCAAGCATTTGAAGATTGGCAATATCAGCGCTATTTTTGAGTTGATTGGAGATATTTTGCAGAATTTGTTGAGAGGTATCGGTATTCTGCGAATCTCGTGCCATTTGTTCTGACTCAGTAGCAGAAGCAGCACTATAATCTATAGTGGCTTTTGATTTATCTTGAGCCGTTTTAGAAAGAGTTTGAGTTTGCGCTACCTGTAATGCACCCACTCGTTCGCTCATTTGTGCTGCATCTTGGCGGATGGCATAAGAATTGGAAACGTTGTTCTCTAACTTAGTAGCAAATGAGGCATCTTCTGGTAGAGAACCTTTCATTATTTGGCTCACAACTTGTCCGATATCTGGGATTTGGACAGCGCCAACAGCATTCTGAACGAGTTGTGTAATTCCGCCAAATAAGTCGCCTTGAACGAAAGAACGAACGTCTTTAATGAAACCTTGGATTTCATTCGATACTTGATGGGCAGATAGAAATGAATCTGCTTCATCTGAAGCGATTTGAGAAATTTGTTGAGTTTCAGGAGTATCCCCAGTGGCTGCACGTACTGGATTTATACTAACACTCAACAACAAACTTGATGTGCCGATAATTGTAATCAATGTTTGACTATGCAAAAATAAGTCTTTCCTCATTAGAAATAACCTCCGATTGTCGATCGTTTTGAGTTTGACCGCCTTGTTCTAGGTGATGCAAACCTTTACCTTCCTTGAGGGCAGGAACGTAAACTTTTGTGAAATGAGCCAATCCCTTGAGTTGGCCTTTAATAGTGTTGGGATATTGCGCCATAATTGCCCGTCGCGCCCTTCTTTCTTCTTGGTTGGTGGCAACAGCAGCTAAGGTCATTTCACCTGGATAAAATCTGGTTTGCCAAAAGCGTCCGCCTTTTTCAATTAGCCAACAGGAATATAAATCGGAACTGCGGGGAAAGAATGATTCGGATGCGTTTTGGCTGATAATTTCAGATGGATATGCCAAATAACGTTGGAAGGAAGTTACGGCATTGGAAGTAATGCAACCAGTTAAGCGATAGGTGATATTCTGCATAATCATCGCCGCTGCACTGGAATTGCAAATTGTATCGGGGTCTTGGCTGCTCAAAATTATGCTGAGTCCATCTTTTCTGGCAGTAGCGCATAATTCTCCGACCATTGCTGCAAAACCATCTCGTTTGAATAAAACGGAAAGTTCGTCTCCTACAAATAAGCTTTTGGGATAGGAAAGTGCTACTCTCAAACAAGCTGCTTTAGCGGCAACTGCCATCGTGTAAGAATCTTGGTCGTTGGTTAGTCCGGTAAGTGCATAGAATTTAACTATTGGTTCGGGAGAAAAGCTGCTGGGTTTACCAATAGCCGCACCTAAAGGGCTGACTAATAATGCTTGAATTTGACTTTGGATTTGGTTGATAGCTTGATGGTCGATCGCTTCCGGTTTCCTGATATCAAGTCTGGCAATCGTACAAAATCTCAAGAAATCTTTTAAAGTTGGTATATCTTGCCATTCGGCAGATTTCCACCCTTTGTTGAATGCCAAATTGTAGCGTTCGATAATATCGGGGTCGCTTATAAAAATATCCAACGCTTGCATTAAAATGGCATCAACTCGTTGTGCTAGGTGTGGGGCGTTGAGTTTGCCCATGACGATGACACCTAAAGCATTGCGGATGAAGGTACGCCAGGACTGCATCCGTTGCGTGCGATCGCTTTGGTTGAAATGCCTTAAATCAGGTGGTTCCATTAGGTTATTGCTGGCGCGGGATAAGTCGAAGTACGCGCCTGCATCGCCCAGCAATTCGATACCAGTTTTGAAGGAACTTTCGCCATCAGCAGCAGGCATATCCATACCGACAACGGGAATGCCTTGACTAAGGGCATCTAACATAATTCGCCATAATAAAACTGATTTACCTGAACCTGTTCTCCCAGTTACTAAGGCGTGTTGGGTTAGGGAAAATAGGTCAACAGATACAGGTTTACCGCCGCGCATGGTGAGAAATTCAACTCCTTTTTTGTCCAGTTCTCTGGGAACTGTCAGGGGTAAAACTCCGGCAACGGTTTCGCTTTCTAAAACCAATCTTCTTTCGGTCAAAATAGAAGAAGAATGCAATATCCTGCGCCAAGTTATCGGAAGTGTTTCCAGCCAAATTTGAGATGCAATATTCCTCTCTCGCACTACTTTTGCCGTACCAAAACTGTTGGATAGTAACTCGCAAGCTAAATCTAAAGTTTCGGTATTCTCGCGATAGACGAGAAATACCACCGCGACGTTGAGGGGAACGGCACCTCTATATAACCTTTTTTGGGCATCGAAACTTTCTTCTTGTTTGATTTCTGCACCAACATCTCGTCCGCTACCTTTTAATAAAGCCCGTTCGCGGGCGGTTTTTGATTGTTTGGCTTGACGGTGTAGGTTATCTTCAGTTAAAAAGCGGTTGGCAGGAGAAATTTCTACCCAAGCTTCGGTATCGCGAACGTGATTTTCGCTTAAAATTTTCCACATCCACGATATTTGTTCTCTGGTGGAATTCCAGGCACTTACGGTATCTACCATCCTGAGAACGCCGCAGACTTTATCTTTGACGTAAATTCTAGACGTACATTGGCGATGTTCGGGACAGGAAGAACGTCCTCGGTTTCCTTCAATTAGTACGGTGGTAGCGTGTTTTTTTGATGTGATGCTTTCAGTAACTTTTAAACCTCTATCTTTATCGGATTTAAGAGTTAATAGTTGAGGGATGGGCGGTGTAGGAGTTTGATTAAATCTACCCCAAAGCCATTGCCAAAGTTCTGTGTCTCGCAGTGGGCTTACTTCTAGTCCTGCTTTGGTATTCCACAACATTTCCCATTGCAAAAAGCCTTCAGTATAAGCTTTCATTAATACTTTGCTTAAAACTTGTTCTTGTCGTTCTGATAAACGTCCCGTTACGCCATCTAAAAAGAAGCGGCAGGTTTTACCCATGTTGTAGATTAATTTGGATAGTGGGTCGGTTTTCCTTTCACCAAATTCATCGGCAGTCCAGGTGCAGAATACCATTTGTTGCCAAATTGAACGAGTTCCTTTGCGCGTAAGTTCCTGCACTTTGGCTTGTTCGTTTTGCATCAAAATAGCAGGTAATATGTTAGGGCAGTTTTCACCTAGAGAATTAAGGTATTGTTGTCTGTCAGTATCATCGGAATAACGACCGAGAAGAAAGCTACATTTTTCCCCAGGTAGCAGGAATTTCATGGCTTCGGCAATTCCACTAGCTGCCTCGCTTACTTCTTCTTTATAGAGTTGGTTGTGAATACCTTTGAGGTGAAAGGCGAAAACGACTTGAAATTTGTTTTCGTCGCTGATATCACCTTTATTGAGGAGGAAAGCACCAATACTGCGGTTATCCTTTT
>NZ_JACJUP010000225.1:0-7403 GCF_014748295.1 Planktothrix sp. FACHB-1355
ATCGAGCTTCGGTAATCACATCAGATATTAACTGAATCGTTTGTTTGCGAATATCTAATGTTGTCCAAGTGCCTTTGAGATTACCAATGCCAAAAGAACGTACTAAAGACACGCCATCGGGAACCACAAAGCGGCATTTAGCCTGATACCATCCTCCACCGATATCAATAAATTCGGTGGCATTGGGCGTAATATTAATCCAATCTAAAGAACTGCGATTATTTTTGCCTTTGTAGGTAATCGCAAAAATTTTGCCATTGGCTCCATCCACATTATTCGGATTGACCGCCGGAGTCACTTTAAACTCAAATTCTTCGGAGTATGTCGCCCCTTCAGAGACAGCGAATAGTTCCTCATTTTCGTACTTAATTGCGGGAGTTGTTGTACCTGGAAGGTTGCGGGATAGGGAAACAGCGCTGACATAAGCACCGCCATAAACAATGCCATCATTGTTATTCACGGAAAAATCGAGGACTCGACATTCTTTATCTTCTTCAACCACCGCACCTAATCGCCAGTAACCGACTAAACCGACCTCTTTACCAGTCAGTTGCAGGTACATAGAATCTTTGATCTGGGCTTCTGTGCGGACGATTTTCCAGAGTCGAGCATCGGCGATTTGACCCTTGAAATAATTAATTCCTGCCCCATCTAAACTACAACCAATGTATAGAGGTGTTTTATCTACAATCAAACTGCCACCTGTAGGCCCTTGGGTAATCAGTTTGCCATTGATGTAGGTTTTGGCTGTGGTGCCATCGTTGGTAATAGCGACGTGATTCCATTGATTCCAAGTAATCGCACCATTGGGTGTATCAGGAGCTCCAGCATTACCTGATGATGAAGTATGGAAACGATGGTGAATGAATCCATTACTGTTTAACCAGATATTAAAATTCCGACCCGGTTTGCCGATGATTCCTTGCCAAGCATCAAGAGGATTCTCAGGTTTAATCCAAACTTCTACGGTGTAGGTGGTAATGTGGAAATCAGGATTATCCGGCAAAGCTACATAATCATTCACCCCATCAAAAACCAAACCCCGCCGTTTCAGCGATTCCATTTTTAGGTTAACGGCAGTTCCGGTTTGCCATTTAATATCATCGAGGCTGAAGGTTTTATCGTCAATTTTCGTGACGGTGTAGGTGCCGTTATAATCTCTGGTATCGACAATCTGGACTGATTCCCCAGTATTTAAACCGTGATTGAAGGCGGTAATTCTTAATTTCCCGGTACTGGTAATTTCACAACCCGTTACCGCACCATTAAAAACTAACCCCGTTTGTTCTTCGGGGATAACTTCCCAGTTTCCTAACACTGGACTCGGTGGTGTCACTTCAAAGACATTATCATCTATTTTGGTGATGCCTTGTTGGAAGCTATTGTAGTTGCGAGTTCCACTAATTTTCACTTGGTTAATTTTTGTGGGATCGAGGTTAGTTACCGTTGACGAAACGACATTGACTGCATCTTCTTCTCCCTGTTGCAAACAAGCAATCTGTCCTTGGGGCGGTGGGGTGGTTGTGCCAATGATTTTGACGTTATCTAAGTTGTTTAAGGGTAATAAAACTTGACGAGCCGTATTGCGCCAAATTTTCTCCGTCGCCGTGGGAGCAATTTGCGACAATGTACCATCGCCTGCTACGGCAAAACTGAAGGCTGCCACATTCCCCGTACTCATGGGAATGGCTAACATGACTTTGGTACTATCCCGTAATAACTGCATCCCGTCGTCGGTTTGCTGTTCCCGTTGTACGTCGTATTTCGTAGCGCTTAAACCGCTAACAACCGTCAGAGTTCCTAAATCTAAGGTGCGTTTGATAATCCCGGCAAGACTACGAGGAATCAGATTATCATTTGATTCTTCAAAAACGGTGTAATCTTGCACATCAAACAGCCCCTCTTCTGACATTAGCAGAGTTGTCAGTTCGACTTTCTTGCTTTGGCTGTTGTAGGCAAAAATATGCCAGCGATAAACGTCATTTTCAATAGTGGGAACTAAAACAACAGAAAACCAGCCGTTTTGCAGGTTATTGATTAAACTTAATTCAGTGGTGGGTTCGTAAAAAAATTTCCCATTAATGTCGCGGAAGTCCAGGGTGTCAATATTAGTAAGTCCACTGGCTCCTTTTTTCATGTTTTTACTGGCTTCGTGTTTCTGGCGACTGCGCTTAAACCGTACTTCTAGTTTGCGGTTCAGCTTGTTAGTCATGCCATCTAACACAAATCGGTCTACCAGTAGAGTATTAGATTTGGACTGGCGGAACACATAAACATGACCCAAGGCAGAAATCAGTTGTACAGGTGCAACGGCAGTTTGGTCGAAGGTTTTGTAGCGAGAACGTAAAACAAAACTACTAGAATTGGCCATATCGGTCAATTCTGCGGTTTCTTGGTCGATGACTGACTGGTCATCGTCTTCATTGGGAAATTCTAATTCTTGCCAACTTTCCCAACCTGTTCTTTGTTCCGGTGGTGTGTTGAGGTAGCTGTCTTCAAAACCGTCTTGTTTGACGCTGTACCAAATTTTACCATCGGCATCGGTGGCAACAATTACTACTTTACCCTCGTGGGCAATGGTATTGATATGTTGGAGCTTCTCTTTACTTAGATACATATGATACCAAATGTGTCAACGGTCTTTTTATACATTTAAAAACACGTCTTTAGATAGAGGCGTTATAATTTTTTATTTATCTTAAATATGATTAATTATTTAACCCACATTCCGCACCCTAAAGTGTCACACACGCTCAAAGTAGTGTGGTGAGAGTTTTTGCTTGTTACATATAGGGTTTAGTTGATTTGTCCTATACTAAATATGAGACAAATAGAAGGTGCGACACACTACATCTAGGGGATGGGGAATGTGGGATTTAAGTTGAAAAGTTTAGTTATATATAGTAGTTTGTGTAGAAATATTAATCGCGATCGTCAACAATCTTTTTGCCCGAATGCTAATGCCTACGGAACGCTATAGGCTAAGGCGAACGCGCTGCCTTGGCCTTTGAGAGTGGGTAAGGTACAGTAATTACTCATAGTGGAAGAGTGGAAAAAATTCTGTACCATCAGCGGCTGCAACGCTAAGCAGATCGACTGGTTGTATCCAAAACTTTACTTTTGACAAAATTCAACCCAGCCCTCACGTAAATTTCCAGTTTTTCCGGTAGCGTCACGGAAGAAAGATAACTTTGGACAAGTGGCTGATATTGCGCCTCGATACCTCCATTCGCTTGACAAACACCTATACCCGCCCCCATAAGACAATTAGTATACTTATACAAAGATGGGAATTTCTCCCGTATCCAATAGGCGTGAAGGATTGAGATTCTGGCTGGTCGCAATTTGTCCTTAGTGGTAGCGTTAGCGTTATTACCGTGTATCCGATAAAAACCCAATTCTTTATACACGACAACGCCTTTACTCAGAAATAATGATGGAAAGATTAGAAAGGTTTCGTTGAGCAAAGTTGATTGGTCTTTTTCGGGTATTGGTAAAATTTTTTGGAGGAGCGATCGCCTTGCAGAAATCCCTGAAGTAGAAGAGTAGGGAAAATTTTTACCTGGTTTGCCTTGTTTGGTTTTTTCTCGCAAATCGTACTCCCGAACTGTACCTGCATAGTGATCGGGAATAGATTTATTGTCGGCGATATCCTTCAAATTCACATCCACAAATTTGAGGCGATCGAAACACCAACCCAAGTCTTGCCGATCGCCCAAAGCATTTACAACTTCTGCTACTTTTTTTGACAAATAGAGATCGTCGGCATCCAAAAAACAGATAATATCACCCCGACTGGCGGCAAAACCCGCATTGAACGCCGAAACTTGTCCGCCATTTGGCTTTAGCAATGGAATAATTTTATCCCCGTAACTGGCGATAATTTCTCGCGAATTGTCAGTGGAACCATCATCCACCACAATTACTTCTGTATGGGGATAAGTTTGTTGCAGTGCGCTGTCAATAGCATCTGGCAAGAAGCCTGCGTAGTTATGGTTGTTAATGAGGATGCTAACTAAAGGTTTATCCTTCATGTTTTACTCCCTTGAGGCTGTAAAAGTACCCACCACCAAGCGGCGTCCAAATCTTTCACAGATTTAATTGTATCGGGCAATGATTGAGTTGGCAGGGGGATACGTACAATATTTTCTTGGAGAATTGCAAAACCCGATTCTTGAACGATCGGATACCAAGATGGTAAGCGCAAGCGATTGCACCACCCATGAGTTTTGACGCATCGTCGCGCCCAAGCTTCTTCGTCGTATTCCAAAAATTCCAGCCAATTTCCATTGACGGTGTTGTCATCTTTAATATGGAAGTGATCGCGCAAATCGACGATGTGCAAGTGGATAGCTTCCGGTTTGGAAATACGTCGCAATTCTTGAAATAGTTGCGCTGGTTCCCGAACGTGTTCCAGTACGGATTTGCTGTAAATTATATCTACGGAAGCATCGGGTAATGGGAGGTGTACGCCATCGTAATTAACGTATTCTAACCGACGCGCAATTTCGTTCAAATCGACGCCGTTTAGATGGGCGGTAAGTTGTGGAAATTTGATGCGATCGGTCTCTATACTCCTCAAATAACTTACCAGTTCCTCGTATTCCTTCCCTTCCTGAAACGGAACCTTCATAAAAGGTTCTGTATCCACCATGATCGATCGACTCGCGCCAGCGAGTAGCATCAAAAAAGCAATATCGGGCGAGTTTCCCGTCCCTAACTCCAAACAGACTTTTCCCGTCACAGGAAAGTTGCGATCGCCAATCAGTTGACTGTACCTTTCTAACACATCAACTACTTGCGACGGAACGTGATCTGTCCCTCCTTCAAATTTATTTAAATTTCCTTTGATCGAGCGGACAAAATTACCTAACCAAGGCAGGTTATTCCATAGAAAACTGCGAACGTTAGTTGTAATGGCGGCGATTGTATTTGGCATAATTACTGACTCGCTTCACAATTTTTCAAAACCTGTAATATCTTGTTAGCTATATGATTCCAATTCATGCAATTTTTCATCTTGTCGCGTGCTTTTTCCGACATCGATACCAACATATAATTATCGGAGAGTAACGCCATGATGCGTTCAGCTAAAACTTCAGGTGTAGGCTGAGGAATAACCACACCGTTCACTTCGTTATCGACAATTTCTGGCATTCCATCCTGGGCAGAGACAATACAAGGAACTCCATAATTCATCGCCTCCAATAAAAAGACTGGGAAAGGATCGCAATAGGCCGGTGAAACGACTAAATCTGTGTTCAGAAACAAATCGCGCATATCCGAACGAGATGAAACATGACCGGGATTTTCAATACCATCCCGATCGATTGACATTTTTTTACCGACGATCGTCAACTTAGCATCGGGAAGTGCCTGTTTCACCTTTTTAAAGGCGGCCAATAGTAAATCTCCTCCTTTTCTTTCAAAATCAGAACCGTTAAACAAAATTCGCTTACTGCCAAAGCTTTTCTCCCCTTTATAAGGTTCTGGAAAATTGGCAGAAGCACCTACAACTGTTATTTTTTGAGGTTCTATGCTGTAGTCTTCGATTAAAGAAGTTTTTACGACATTACTCATCGTCAAAATATGATAAGCGCGTGCGTAAGCCAGACGTTCGCAGTCTAGCCAAAAATCAAGTTCTTTAGCGTTACTGAAAGGAGCCCAAGCCGACCAATTTTTCGCAGCCAGAGCCATAGTATAATCCAGGTACATCGCGTAAGGAATGTCGAATTTATCCCAAAATGGACAATACAAGGCAAATAAATGAAAAACTAAATCGGGTCTAAACTCAAATTCTCTAATTTTCTGCTCCGTCTCTTGAGATTTTTTAATAAATGTTTGCTGATTTTTGCGAAAAAACTTCTCGGCTGGCTTGAGGAGAAACTTAGGTAATAAGTTTTTGATTTTTTGCGATCGCCTAGTTTGGGTTAAATTACCTTGCGCTAGATACTCCAAGCGATCGACATGGGGAGACATCGCTTTGAATAGAAGCTGATAGCGCTCTAAAAACAAGGCATCTCCACTAACTAAAACCTTTTTAATTTCCATACTTTCGATTTCCCGAATGCGACTCAACCTGCAACACTTCTAAATACTGTGCGACAGCCTTTTCTAAAGAAAACTCAGCCGCCTTTTGTTGTAGCAATTTTGCATCTACGGGACGATCTAAAGTGCTGATAATTGCCTCTGCCATAGCTTCCGTATCCCCTACAGGTACTAGCTTTCCATACCGCCCATTCTCTAAAATCTCTGCTGGGCCACTTTTGCAGTCGGTAGAGACAGGGGAAGTTCCCGCCGCCATAGCCTCAATAAGTACAGTGGGTAGTCCCTCAAATAAGGAGGAAAGTACAAATACTGCCGATCGCGCCATATAAGCGTAGGGATTCGCCACAAACCCAGGTAAAGCGACATTTTCCGCGACACCCAGCTCGCGCACCAAAGCCTCCAAGTAGGGGCGATCGATCCCCTCACCCAAGATTATCAGCCTAGCCGGACGCTGGCTGTGTACTTTTGCAAAAGCGCGAATAAGTGTAGGAAAGTCTTTCTGCTTCTCTAAACGTCCCACACCTAAAATTACTGGCGGCGAATCGGGCGCAAACCAAGGGTGTTGGGGAAATTCAGTTATTTTTTGGAAAAGCTCTGGGGTGACAACCGGATTGTAGATCGCTTTCAGATTGTCCGACCTAAAACCCAGATTCACCAAATCTTCTGCAACGCCTTGGGATACCGCCACAACTGCATCTGCCTGGGGATAGAACCAGCGTGCTAAATAAGGCCCTATTCGTCTTTTTATCCCTTGCGTTGTGATTTGAGATTCCCAGGAAAGAGTGTTATGTACGCTCACTACTATACGGGTAGATACGCCAGCTAATTTGCGACTCCACAGAGCGATTAAATTAGTATCTTCAAAAGCGGTGAGTAGAGTTGTTGGTTGTGACTGGTGGAGATAACGTACAAAGGCAGGCATACTCAGTAGCAGTCGTTTGTACCCCAAATTGACGACTCGCACCTCTGGCGGTATGAGAGCAAGGAAAGGCCCTTCTGCCCTAACTAAAACTAAGTCTACATTTACACCGCGATCGACAAAACCCCCAATCAAGTTAACGATTACTTTCTCGGCTCCACCACCCGTGAGAGTGGGGTGAAAAATTGCCAGTTTGTCCACCCTTATTTCTCCTTTTTAATAATCAGGGGATATGCCACCTCTAATGCCTTTATAAAGCTGGATCAATTCTCGGTCGGAAAGGATGCGATCGCTCTTTTTACCCATAAAGTAATATCCCGATGCTGCATCGAATGTGCCCGGTTTGTCAACTAAGAAATAATCGAAGTATTTCCACCAAAAGGATGTAAACCGGGCGAACGCTGTCACCAATGCTTGTGCGGCTGTTGATTTGACA
>NZ_JACJUP010000226.1:0-7404 GCF_014748295.1 Planktothrix sp. FACHB-1355
ATCTCCCGTTGCAGCTTTGGCTCCGCAATTCATCTGAATTGCGCGTCCGCGTTTGTCACAAGTAAGAAGGCGGACATTAGCTGCTTTGGCAATTTCAACAGTTTCATCTTCGCTGCCACCATCGACAACGAGTATTTCCCAAGCATTCGGCGAAAGGGCATTCAAGCAACGCAAGGTGCTACCCAAAGAGGCTGCTTCATTGAGTGTAGGAATAATGATGGAAACTTTTGACATTGGTAATTAAGAATCCTCCTCTGCCCCTGGGCTCCTCTGCCCCTCTGCTTTTTTGTAGCGGTATTGGGATTTTAGTAGTTTTCCCCAAATAGCATTATAGGGATGTACGAACTGTGTAGGACGATCGTCTTTAAAAATTGGTCGTCCTTCATTTGCCCATTGAAAGATACTACCTTGCAAATTATAAACGCGATCGAATCCGGTTTGTTGAAGTTGCTGGGCAATATTTGCGCTGCGATAACCGACAGAACAGTATACGACAATGGGGGTATCGCTGGAAATGTCTGGAAGTAAGGCTAAATTGGGTGCGATCGCATCTATTCGGCGAGCATTTTTGAGATGACTGACGGCGTATTCCGCCTCGCTGCGAGCATCAATGATAATTGGCTGCGTTTGGGCGCTATTTTCCAGCCAATTCGCCAATTCTTTGGTAGTTAACCAGCAAACATGGGGTTTTTTGTAGCCGATCGCAAATTTAAGCAGTTTAAAAACAAGCGATCGCCCAAGCAGAAACATTTTACTGCAAATATAGTCCATCATGCTATCGGGTAGACAAATAGGGTGAGCTTCAGTTCACCATATCGAATGAGGTGGAAGCTTTTCCCAAAACGCTACTTTAAAAATTAGGAATTGTAAGTCGATCGGCACTAATGTCATTTTTGCGCCCGAACAATAATTCCTTAAAATTTCATCTTCACAGTAATGGTTAAATTATGCAAGCTCTACAAGAATTAAACTGCAAAGCCGCACTGAAACTAACTTTAGTTGCTATGGGAGCATTTCTGTGCTTCGCACCCGCTATGAAGGCATCAGCAGAAGCACCACCCTGTCCGACTCGCAATTCACAACCTCTGTACTTTGCTGAAAGTGCCAACTATGACGTGTCTATTTGCTCCGCAGAGAGGAATCGCAATACGCCCAAGTATTATGTTGCTACTAACAAAAATGGACGCGGTGGCATCACTTTGCCTTTATCTTCTTACAGAGGTATTGTATTTACCGCTAGAAACGGTCGTTACACTTACACCGTTAACGGCAGTAGGGGTCAGCTGGTCGTACAGCAACCAAATGGCAGACGTTCTGTGGAAAGGCTAGAAACTTATGGCCCTTTGAACGGCTACGGACACTAAGAAAGTCAAAAGTTAAAAGTCAAAAGTCAAAATTCAGAACTTATGGTTACTTTTTCACCCGGATGTGTGAAACGCTCGGTAGGTTAGGAAGATTAAGATTAAATCAAATAGATGCACCCTGATGATGCCCCTCCGAAGAGGGGTTTTTTGTTGGGCGATCGCAAAATACGCTCCAACAAAAAGCCCGTTCAGCTAGTATCGCTGTCCGGGCGAGAGAGAGATTGTATGCTTTTAATTTAACACACGCTTTGCCCAATATATCCGGACAATTATATTCCTTTCTGGTAGAGATTTGGGACAAAAAGCGAAATATTTATCTATATATTTAATTACGCTTTTATAAAATTTTTAGAATAACGTTAGCCTCCAGGCGAATATGGGTTTACATAATTGCAGAAAGTTCATCTACAACAACAATCCGTCCTTTATAAAGAGCGCGAATCAGGCGATCGATCGCGCTTCTTTGTTCTTCTTCAAGGGATTCATCCAACACCGCTGCCATCAATCCATAGCGATCTGCCAAAGTTATACGACCGGATGCGCTGACTTGAGCGAATAATTCGGAAATTGCGTTGGGGAGGAGTTGGACTTGCATCGTTATTAGTGGAACTCTATGCTTTTAATATCGTTTAAATTCCTGTGGTCGAGAGTGATTGAGCCAACTAACTAAATGTGATAGTTAATAACATCTCATTGTGAGTAGCAGCAATCGATCTGTGTGACCGAGATTTAACAATTAATGTGAGCAAAATCACATACTAAATTAGAGATAATGCTGTACACAGCAGCTTGCGGTCGGATGAAGTAGACCCTAGAAACCGGGTTCGCGTACCTACTCACCTGAAAAGCGTTGTAAATACCCTATAAAATTGGAAAGTAGTATAGTTTTTTTGCTCAACTTTAAGCGTTATAAAAAAAATGCCGCATTTCAATGATAGTAGTTGATATAAATCAACCACACAGATATATAATATTGCCAAATTTATGCCTTTTTATAAAGGATTTGATATTACTCAAGCGGCTAGAGTCGTCGCTTGTACAGGGGCAGACTTGGTAACAATCCATTTACCCGTTTCTGGGTCTCTATAAGTTAGAAATGGGTTTTGTTTCAAGGGTTTGTCACAAGGTTTAGTCATTTGACACACTCCTTCCTTATTTACAGAATATTGTAGGCGGCTGATAATTGCTATTTGGTGATTAAAGGTTTGATAAAAATGTGATAATGTTTGCCATAAGCTGTGATTTAAATCACTATATCTGCGTACTTGACGCAAGTGCGATCGCTCTCTTTCCTGGCTCCCTGAGAGCGATCGGCTGTAATGATGTCAACGACAAAGATGCTTTGCTTTCTTTCAATTAAATTTTGTTAATTCACGACTTGAGAGCCATGCAGTCGCGGGTCGTCCGATCCAGCTTTCCGTGTTACGGGTGCCTTAAACTTGGAAATTTGTCCAGTAGCTCTAGCATAGGGTACTGGTTCGCCAGCAGCTAAGGCTTCTAAGTTTGCCGCCATGACTGTGCGCGGTTGTTCGCCAATTGCTTGCGCGATCGCATTTCCATCTTGGCCAAAAAAGACAAAATGAGGTATTCCATCCACACGGTAACGTTCGATTTCTGGCAACCACTTGCTGTTATCCACATTCAGCATCACGAAGTTTACTTTACCGGCGTACTCTTGTTCGAGTTCGCCCATATCCTTAGCCATCAGCTGACAGCTGGTACACCAATTGGCATAAAACTCCACTAGGCTTGGTTTACCGTTGCTGAGGGCTACCTCCAGAGGTGTAGAATTTTCCGCTAAAGTGGTGAGGGTAGCCGTGTCTGTCTCGGTGCGCGAGCCAAAAAATAGGGCAACGGTGAGAGCGATCGCTGCTAATACAATCAATAAATTTCTGACGCGCTTCCCTACAGTCGATTCTGTGTTTTCCGGAGATGTTATCGGTGGGTTAGTTGAATTGCTATTCATCGGTTATCTTTTACAAAAAAACAATTACACGCTAATTTTAATCTAGCTCAACTAGACAGAGGCTATCGTGCTAATCAATTTTTATCGGTTTCTGATTTTACTTTTCGGTGGGAGCTTGCTTTTAGCCGCTTCCCAGTCACTACCGGAAGTGGTTAATCACCCAAAACCACAACTGGATATGAATATAAATCCCTTTCTAGAAGCTGGTTGCAGTATTGACGAGTATGATGCTCTCGATTGCGCTCCGCAAGCGCCAGTGCTAGCCTTTGGATGCAACCGATTAAGCAAACCTGACGATTTGCTGGGCGGACTTACACCACCGCTTCCCTTGCTATTTTGCAAGCTCACACCGTCGCGATCGCTGCCAGCCCCAGCAGATTATTTCTACCGCACGGGTGGGTTACTTCCCAACTATATTCGCTATATTGTATTTAGAAATGGCAAGTTTAAGCTTGTCAAAAATCTTTCCGAGTTCAAAAAACTATTTGCCCCGATCGAATCGACTGAAGAAGCATTGAGCTATGCCCTAGCTGTAAAAAATCTCCAGGCTTACTACGGACAACAAGCCAACCCAAGTTATGAATACTTTGTGGATAAAATAGAAGATACTAATGTCGTTAAAACCCCACAAGGTTATTTAATCAATTTGTACGAAAAAAGAGTATTTGGCTGTGGCCCTCATCCGATTTCGGTGGTAAATGTCTTGGTAACGTCTGCGGGTAATATCCGCGAGGTGAGCAGAAAAGAGGTTTACAAAAATCCAGCCGAAGATAGTCTTTGTGTTGATTAATAATTAAAAGGTAAGTATGAAAAAACGAGTAACGCTGATTTTTCCCAAACGCGCCATTCAGATGCCAGTAGCTTATCGACTGGCTAGGGATTTTAACGTGGCTGCCAATATTATCCGCGCTCAGGTTGCGCCCAATCAAGTTGGTAAGCTGGTGGTAGAACTATCGGGCGATATTGATGCCTTGGATGCAGCGATCGAATGGATGCGATCGCAAGACATCACCGTTTCTTTAGCCAGCCGCGAAATTTTGATCGATGAAGATGTCTGCGTCCACTGCGGTTTGTGTACAGGCGTTTGTCCCACGGAAGCGCTCACTTTGGAACCGCAGACATTTAAGCTGATGTTCACGCGATCGCGCTGCATTGTCTGCGAACAGTGCATCCCCACTTGTCCCGTGCAAGCAATTTCCACTAATTTGTAATCTCAAATCGCTCCAACTACGGGGAAAGGCAGATGAAAGTCGAGTCTATTCCGATCAAAAACTTCAAGCGATTTGACCATCTTGAAGTTTCGTTCAAAAACCAAAGCCTCAACGACGTTAGCAAACGATTTCTGGTAGTTGGAGATAACGGTACTGGCAAGACAACTCTGCTGCAAGCGATCGCACTTCCACTAGCCCTAGCAACTAGACAAATTCAAAGTGTATCTGATTTTGATTGGTTAGGGTTTCTTCCCGGTCGCTATCAGCGCTGGGGACATCCGTACATTGAACTAGAAGTATCATTTGAAGATGAAGAAATTGAAGCCACACAAGCTGTAGCTAGAAGATGGTTGGATGCACAACCAGAACGCTTTGGAGTCGAACCCGGTGATAGCAATTCTGTCCAAATAATCCTAGATGGGGAAAGATGTCGTGCCAGAAATAGTCCAGAATATTTTCAGTTTTGGGGGCGATACTACGCCAGACAGTTATTGAAAACCGATCCATCTGTTCGTTCCGAATTCGCCAAACTTCCAGGTATTTTCTGGTTTGACCAATTTCGCAATCTCGGCTCAAATCCGCCTATAGAAGAAAATGGATATGGGTCGGAAAAGTCAGGAATTGGTAGAGTTTCCTTTGAATTGGGTGTAGCTCGCTTGCGTAAGTATCTTAATGGCTGGAAATTTGCCCAGCTTACTCATAGCTATCCCATTGACTACTTGATGCAATTGGAGAATCTTTACAAGAAAATCTTTCCGGGACGCTCCTTTGCTGGGGTAGAACCGATGCCCGGAATTGATTCACCAACACCAGAAGATTATTACTTTTTAATCAATGACGGACACCGCACCTACGACATTGTAGAAATGTCAGCAGGTGAACAATCGGTATTTCCTATCCTCTATGAATTTGTCCGGCAACAAATTGCTCGATCGGTTGTATTAATTGATGAAATAGACCTCAATCTTCACCCGCCAGCGGCACAGTTATTAGTCCGCCAAATTCCCAAGATAGGCCAAAATTGTCAGTTTATCTTTACTACCCATTCTGAGGCTGTGAGCGACATAATCGGTGAGGACGAGACTTACCGTTTATTTGGGGGAGCGCTGTGCCTGTAAATATTCTCTACTGCAAAAGAGTCTACCCTACGTTTAATGATTGACCGAAAAAAAGGTTTCAAGCCTCCCATTTCAAGGGGAATTATCAAAAAAATTTTCCGAATATTGTAGAGACGTTTCATGAAACGTCTCTACAATATTAAAGGCGGAGCCAATCCAAAATCTAAAATGCTCTCATCGAGTGACCTCAAGGACTGCCAAAACCAACCAACGCTGCTTGACTGAAACTTGCCGCGCCAACACTAGCCCGCACCGCAGATTGGGAAAAGATTTGAAAAGCCTGACGAATTTCGGAAGTGCTGTTAGTTGGGGTTAGTATCCACTCATCCCGCAATCCCATTTCTTGGAACACTTTGCGGAAATCTGTGCTGCCATTGTCAATCCCCATTGCGGCGATAATATGATTTTCTGCCATCAGCATATCTTTAACAATGGAAGCAACATTTTTGGCAGTAGCTTTTGTAGAATGTTCGTCAGCACCATCGGTAATAATTAAAGTGATAGTGCGAACGGGAACGCCGTTATCGGCGAATTCCTGAGACTTAGCTAAAACAGTTCCCAGCAACACAATAGTTTGGTCATATAAAGGTGTACCTTCGTTGGGTTGGTAGTTACCCGCATCCATCCGCACCGCTCGATCGATCGGACAATAAGGATACAACACATGACCGTTGAGATAGCGATTGTGAGCTAAAATGTTGTCTCGCTGTTTGGAATTTTTAAGAGCGTCGAGTACGGCATTATGACCGTCTCGCACCGCTTGAGTATTGCCAGAATAAGCAATAGAACCGGAATCATCGGGCATGATGGTTAGAAGTACAACTTCGCTCGCCATGACATCATCTACACTCACTCCCAATCCGGCTTGGATTTGGCTACCGATGTCAATTACGTTTAATGCTTGTAAGGATGCAGAAGAAAGCAATCCTTCTTCTTGGGCTGTTTGGAAAAGGTTGTTGAGATTGGGTGTTTGGCTCATATTAATTAGGAATGGTGAGGATAAAGGAACCACAGATGAACACAGATAAACACAGATGAAAATACTGACGCAGTATGAGCGTAGAAACCCGGTTTCTTTCTCGGTTTTAGGTGTGCAAACCCTGATTTGGTAGAGAAACCGGGTTTCTTTGGCATTCGTCCCAGATGAAAGCAAAATATCTGCGTTCATCTGCGTTTATCTGCGGTTAAAATTCAAAGCGTAAGATCGGCCCAAGTTTCGATCGGCTGGGTTGATTTGACTATGTGCATTCCCGCATCGGCAAAGCGTTTAAAAGCTGCATCTGCTGGATCTGTAAAGTCGATTACTCCTGGAACGACGACGGGTGAAGTGCAATCTTCTAGCAGATAAACTTTCTTCGCCAAGTTGGGATCTTGCGCCACAATTTCGGTTAGCAAATCGTCAATTGTCCAGGCGACGCAATGACTTTTTGCTTGACCTGCAATAATGACAGCATCGAATTCGAGTAATTTCTGAATAAAACGAGCGTTTTTCTGTGCGATCGGTCGTCCATCCGCACCTTCTAAAACTTCCGGACGCAAGACGGAATAGTTCTCTGTCAGGGGATTTCCGCCTTTAATTTCAAATCCAGTTTGGCTGTTACGGGCGATCGCATGGAAAAATAGCGCTTCTTCCACAGATGAAACTAAGTAGTCGGACAAAAGTAATCGACACTGTATGAACTTTTGTTAAGGCACTTGCAGGAGTGCCTTCGCACAGCGTGCCGTAGGCATATCGTGCATCGGCA
>NZ_JACJUP010000227.1:0-7388 GCF_014748295.1 Planktothrix sp. FACHB-1355
GAACGAACAGCATAAAAATGTAGAGAATTGTATGAAAAGCAAATGTTTTCAGCCATTCCCCGGTCAAATTGGGCTGACGCCGCCTATACTTGTGTTGGATGACGCGCAGCAGCACAAAAATTCTGGCCAGCAGTATACTCATCACCACTACCCCAAGCGTCTTATGGAATCCGTATAAAGACTCCCCATACGTTACTTCCTCTGGCAAATCGGTCATGTAAGCGCCAGTGGCAAAAAGCACGAGAAAGCAGGCGGCCATTAACCAATGTAAAAACCATAAATTCTGAGCATCGGTCTTTTTTTTGCCTTTTTTACTTCTAATCTGGGCAACAGTCACCTGAGTTTCTCCTTTCTAAAATTTTGAGTCTGTAGAATGGATCGGAACGCAGAATTTTCGCGATAATCATTCATTTTATCGCTCTGATACACTCTATTTAGGCTTATATTGTCTTATCCTAGTAGTGCTTGACAATTAAGGTCTACTCGATCGGAAAACCGGGAATCAATCGATCGATCTCTTGCATTATCTGCATGGTTTCTTTGAGGGCAATCACGACTTTTTGATAGTGCAATACATCATCAAAGGATAAGGTGCGTCTGGCTTTCTTGCGATCCTTCAGCCATTTATCTAATACCTGATAACCACCAATATTAAATTCCCATACGTTGGGTGTGATGCCTTCAAAATAGCGGTTTCTGTTGATATAAATTCTTTGTTCTGCGGGTTTATAGGTAACTTCAGTAACGGCATTGTCGCCATCGCCATCCATTTTAGTAATCAGCTTATTGAGTTTCTTCGATTTCATCAGGTGCAGGTCTACCAACGCCTCACCTTTTGCCCCCAGGTCTTTGAATAGCCGATCGCTGCTGGTTAACGGTACACGGGGAAAGTCGATTTTGAGAAATTCGGCGTAGCGTTGGCGATAGGTGGGGCTATGGAAGATAGCGTAGATATAGTAAAAGATTGCTTCTGGAGTGGGAATGTAACCAAGCTTCTCTCGAATGGCATGAACAAACTTCTGAGCTAGGTTAGTTTCGATTTCATTACTTTCAAAAAGGGATTTTTGTGAATTCCTGGGGTCAGGATACAAATACAATGGAAATAAATAAGTACGTTCTCGCGTAGCTACTGAAACTGTACAGTCTGTAACGGGATACTTAGTACAAAATATATGCTTAAATTCACTATTTACTTGACGGGTCGTACATAAGCTCAAATTATTTTCTTCAAGAAGATGTCGTGTAACTTCGTATCTAGGAAGTTCAACTACATCTTCATGGTGATAATATGCCCTCCAGTCAAATGGACGATAAAGACATTGTGTAAAAAAGCTTTCCCAATCAGAGTTTGATTTTAGAGAGCGCCGTCTTTGGCTTAACTTCCAATCTCTCGTATCTTGAAGCTCATAGGTTTCGCTAATTTCTCGATCTGAAATGTTTAAGTCTCTAAATTTTTCTATGCGTTTTTGGAGTTCTGATAAATCAAAATCAAACACAAAATGATCTCGATGAGTTTTGACTCCTGTTGAGTTGACTGGCATAATTTCAGTAATTTTCCAGCCAGCTTCGTACTCTGTACGCAAATCTTTGTCTTGAGGTATGAAAAGATAGAGCGGTGATTGAGGAAAGATTTCTGTCCATTCAATGGTAGTAATATCATGCTCTTGAAGATAGCGATATTTATCTTCCCGTGAACCCCAGAGATCGGCGTGATAAATCTTAGCCATTGATTACTTTACTCCGTTTTCCATTCGCTTTCTGGAATGTCAGCACCAATCATAATATTGCGTAGCGTACCCAGAGGCAAATCGCGTCCCTTGTGGTAAGGCACAATTACTTGAAGTTGGCGATCGAGATTTCTCCACTTGCGGTGACTGCCCTTTTGAGAAATCAATGCAAATCCATAACGCTCCAGAATCCGCTCAACTTCACCTGCATTCATGCGACGGTCGCGGGTCATCCGACGGAAACCTCCCGCAAAATTGTGCCTGATTTTAATTCGATCGGGTCTGGTTCAAGATAGAGCGCGATCGCTTCACGAATATTGTCTAAGGCTTCTTCTTCTGTTTCTCCTGCCGAAACACAACCCGGTAATTCTGGACACCAAACAGACCAGTCTCCCGTTTCAGCATCGGCTTCAAGTACAACACGCCATTTCATCACGGTTTCTCCTTGGGATATTTCACCATAATAGCCACAGCTACCCCTTGTTGAATATCAAACACATTCTTATCGGGTGAACCATCCGGGGCAACTTCTTTTTTTCGACTGTTACCATGCAAATCGATCAGATAAATCTCGTCAAACGTCTTCTCTAAACTCTGGCGCATTCCCCGAAACGTGGGATTATCCAGATAGCCATGATTGGTAATAAATGCCAAAATGCCGGAACCTGTGCGATCGATTCGCCATTGACCAAAGCGAATAAATTTCACATAGTCATCCTGCAAATATTTAGGGTTTTGCTCACCTAATGGCAGACCGTCTACATAGTAATAATCTTTAACTAAACCTGCAATCCACTCGCTTTTATTTGCCGAATTTCCCGAATAGGGCGGATTGCCTATTACAACCATTACAGGTGTATCTCGCTTCACCGTTGAGGCTTCATTGGCTTCCTGTGCGACAAACTGACCAAACAAAATCTCTGACTTTTTCA
Organism: Planktothrix sp. FACHB-1355; assembly: GCF_014748295.1. Classification (NCBI taxonomy): domain Bacteria; kingdom Bacillati; phylum Cyanobacteriota; class Cyanophyceae; order Oscillatoriales; family Microcoleaceae; genus Planktothrix; species Planktothrix sp. FACHB-1355. The sequence goes on from NZ_JACJUP010000227.1 coordinate 2,660, forward strand.
GTGCTTCATCTAGCGTATTTGTGAGGTAAATTCCTAATCGCTGTTTGCCCTTAAATTGGTAGCCTAGTTCTTGTAGTTGTAGACCGAGTTTAAGGTGAGCGATCGCATAAGGAGCCATCAGCAACTCAAAGCCAAACAACCGATTCAGCAAATTATCTCGCACATAGCTATCCCATTGGTTCGCCATGCCAATTTCTTCTAAATTGCGATAAATCTGCTTCACCACCTCATACAAAAACGTACCCGTACCCGTTGCTGGGTCAAGAATTTGCACTCTCGGCTTTTGCGTTACTGGATCTTTGGCATTATCGGCTAAACCTAACGGCAAATCAAAGCGATCTTTTAGAATCGCATCTACCGATCGCACAATAAACGACACCACAGGTTCCGGTGTGTAATAAACGCCCCGACTCTTTCGCAAAGCCGCATTATACGCCGCCAGAAACGTTTCGTAAAAATGCACAACCGGGTCTTCTTGACGAGTACGCCGCCCAAAATTTTCCAGAATGCTGCCCATATCCACCTGAGACAGCAATTGCACGAGATCGTCGATCGCCCAATCAATCTGACTCACCGCATCAGTTTCGACGATCGTATTAAACAACCGCTTCAAAAATGGGTTTGTTGGTGGAATATAGGTGCCAGCAGTGCGACGGGTAAACACTTCACCCGCCGGATTTTGAGCATGACCGACTCTTGCCGCAAATAATCCATAAGAAATCGTCTGAGCATACATATCAGCAAAGTCAGCATCAGTCAAATCGGGCAATAACACTTCACTAAAGCCCTGCTTTAATTGATGTAATTCTCCCTCAGATTCCTCTAGGCTAAGAGCCGTTTCTGTTGCCAATCGGATCGCTTTTGTTAACCTCGCCATCTGTCGCGCTAAGTCTTCAGGACTGCTTACGATCTCGCCTGTGTAGTTGAGAAACTGCTCCAGCAGAGCCGCAATTTTGTCAGTATCTTTTACTTGCAGTGTATTGCCTTTGCGATCGGCTAATACCTCCTTAAGTCTGCGCTTCCCGTTGACATACCAGCGAAACTCTAGATAATTGGTCAACACCAAATTAGGAAACGATTCTAGATATCGTTGTAATTGTTCTGTTTTTTCTACCCGATCTAGATCTAGCTCAACGTCTTTGGCTTCCACATAACCCACTAGCAACTCTCGCCGCTTCACCGTAAAGTCTGGAATCCCTGCTTTGTTGCCTGTTTCTTCAATCACCGCGTCAATTCCATTAGCGGGATCGTCCAGCAAATTTTTTAATGCTGGGTAATGGCTACGCTCACTTCCTTTTTGCAGGTTCTTTTGAATTGACTTTAAATAAGTATCAAACGAGAGAGATGGCATTGTAATCTTAACCTCGGTGCGATTGATGAAGTTTTGGCAAACGCTTTCTTACTCTCAGTATTCCAATTGCCAGCGCAACAGATCCCCGACTTCTCTAAGAAGTCGGGGATCTAGCCTTCTTTCGGCGGTAATCGCAGGAGGCTTAGGCAGTGCGGAGCCGTTTTCGATCGCGATTCCCCGATTTTGTGGACTTTTTGCTGCGGGTGGGTGTGGATGGTGTCTGGGACTTTCCCTGGCTACTGCGACGTTGATTCGATCGCTTCGGCTTCAGTTGCTCTGCCACAGGCTGAGCTGGGGAGGTTGGCTCGTACCCTCGAATTACTAGCTTGGCAAGGGTTCGATTGAGCAACCGTTCGATGTCTTTTAAGAGTGGATATTCATCGCTAGAGACTAGGGAAACGGCTCGTCCAACGTTTCCAGCGCGACCTGTGCGACCGATGCGATGCACGTAGTCTTCTGGGACATTGGGTAGTTCAAAGTTCACCACATGGGGAAGCTGGTCGATATCTAGTCCCCGCGATGCTACGTCGGTAGCAACTAATACCCGCACTTTCCCTTGCTTAAAGTCTTGCAGGGCACGGGTGCGGGCTGCCTGAGTTTTGTTGCCATGAATTGCGGTGCTTTTCAGCCCATCTTTAGCAAGCTGCTCGGCTAGACGGTTGGCTCCGTGTTTGGTGCGGGTGAAGACCAGTACCTGTTTCCAATTGTGGAACCCGATCATATAAGAAAGGAGTTCTCGCTTGCGATCGCGATCGACAGGATGAACCACCTGTTCCACCTGTTCGGCGGCGGTATTGCGGGGAGCCACTTCGATCTGTGTCGGAGAATTTAGCAGAGTGCTGGCAAGCTGCTGAATCTCTTTAGAGAAAGTGGCAGAAAACATCAGCGTTTGCCGCGATGCGGGCAGTTTCGCCAAGATTTTGCGGATGTCGTGGATGAAGCCCATATCTAACATCCGATCGCATTCATCCAGCACCAGTATCTCTATCTGGGATAGGTCTACGGTCTTTTGCCCAAGGTGGTCGAGCAACCGACCGGGCGTAGCGACTAGAATATCAATTCCCCGACGCAGCGTTTGAATTTGCGGCCCAATGCCGACGCCGCCATAGATCGCTGTCGATCGCAGGGACAGGTATTTGCCATAGGTTTGGACGCTATCCTTGACCTGATCTGCCAATTCGCGAGTGGGGGTGAGGATGAGGGCGCGAGGCTTGCGATGCCCGTTGTTGGGGTTGGTTGTGTCCAGGAGTTGCAGTAGAGGCAGGGTAAAGCCAGCCGTCTTTCCCGTTCCTGTTTGGGCGCTGGCGAAAACGTCTTGCCCTTTCAGAATGGCGGGAATTGCTTGCTGCTGAATGGGGGTTGGTGAGGTGTAGCCAGAGTCAGCAACAGCACGAAGCAGGTCGGTCGAAAGACCGAGGTTACGAAATGTCATGGATGCGATCGCTCCTAGTAATGCCCCTATCCCAAATCAAATACCTGGGGCCAGTCTAAGAGCAAAAAATTTATGTTTCAGTTGGATAGCTTGAATCAGCTTTTTTCCAATGCGTCAGTAACAGACCGGAATGTACTGGCAGATGCTTATTATAACAGAAATTATCACTCTTCATCTAGAGTGCGAGGAAAATACTATTTCGATTTTCGTTTGGACTTGGGTGGTGTGCGGTGTGCGCCAAAGTATTTTTCACTGCGGTAGCGCAACCACACTCGCAACTGTTGCGGAATTTCGTCTTTTTGTTCTTTGGTCAGCGTGTTGTAAAGGGCTAATGCTCGCTCTCGTTCTCCCCGACAGGCAGGATTATTATGAGCATCCCAGTAGCTACGAGCTACCCGAATCCGCCGACAGACTTCTTTGATGAGTGCTTCTCCTGTGAGGGGTTCTTCCTGTTTTGCCATAGTTCGATCGCAACGCGCTCTCCTCAATTTTAACCTTTAGTATGGATGTATTCGCTCTTGTTTCAATTTAGTTTGAATAATGTTGCAAATTTCCAACACAGTCGCTATTCCAGAAGATGAAATCGAAATGAGTGCCGTTCGCTCTCAGGGATCGGGGGGACAAAATGTAAATAAGGTGGCGACGGCGATTCACCTACGTTTTGATATTATCGCTTCTTCATTACCCGATCGCTACAAAGAGCGACTGTTGAAATTGAACGACCAGCGCCTTACCAAAGAAGGTGTGATTGTGATTAAAGCGCAAGAACATCGCACTCAAGAACAGAATCGAGAAGAAGCATTGCAACGACTGCAAGATTTGATTAAAAGTGCGATCGCAGTTCCCAAACCCCGGAAAAAGAGCAAACCAACTCGCAGTTCTCAACAGAAACGTCTGGATAGCAAAACTAAGCGATCGCAAATCAAGACATTGCGCGGAAAAGTTAACGATGAGTAATTTTTGCTTTTATTATCAACTTCGATGTTGAGCAAACTTATCTCTTTAAAGGAGTGGGAATCCAAGTTTTTGCAAGATTTCTTTCAATCGATCGCGCCCATTTAATGCTTGCGCTGTTGCCACTCGTTTTAATGAATGTTCAACCCAATCTCCTGCTACGTTCATCCGCTGTGATTCGTAAAATTTTTGCATAATATCGTTATACTCAGAGATCGCTTCTGCTTGTTGACTGAGATGATAGGTTTCCCGATGGAGAACGGCAGCTTGCGGTAAACGAGGTTTCACTGCCGCAGGTTTCGCCGGATCGAGATAACCCACACACAAACCAAAAACAGCAAACAAGTGAGGCGGTAATTGAAGGGTTTCGGCAACTTTTTCGGGATGGTTTCGCATTCCGCCAATATAAACCGTACCCAAACCTAAAGATTCGGCTGCTACTGTCGCGTTTTGTGCTGCCAACGCTGCATCAATTGTTGCTGTAACAAACATTTCTAAATAATCTAAACCTTGAGCAGGTAATCCTCGTTGTATAGCAAGATGATGCAGTCGTGCCAAATCTGCCAACCAAACTAAAAATAACGGACATTGGCGAATATGAGCTTGATTTCCTGCCAATTGAGCCAAAATTTCTTTCCTGGCAGGATCTTCGATCGCTACTACACTCCAGGTTTGCAGATTGGAAGATGTAGCGGCAGACTGGGCGGCAGCGATTAAAAGTTCTAAAGTTTGTGGCGGTAATAAGTCAGGCAAATAGGCACGAATTGAACGGTGGGATAGCATAGCTGTCAACGTTTCATTCCAGAGGCTATCTAGATTGAATGTATCTGTGCCATACCCTGAAGCCACCCCAGCCCTAAAGGGACGGGGGTTCAAAATGCGATGAAACCTCCACTTGGCTCTCCCAAATTGGTACAACATCCAAGTTCTTAGTGTTAGTATTTTGAACTTTCGCTGCGACTCGCTCTGACTCTGGGAATTTCCCAAAGGAA
>NZ_JACJUP010000228.1:0-7419 GCF_014748295.1 Planktothrix sp. FACHB-1355
AAATGATCGCTTAGGGTTTATTGGCACGCTGACTAATATAGGCACGATTTACTACGAGTTAGGAGAAGAACAAAAAGCTTTAATTACATTTGATTTGGCTATATTCGAGTCTATCGGTAATAAAAATACTCCTTTATATGCAATGAATTTAGTTAATATTGCTGCAATCTATAAAGATAGGAATGAGCCTCAAAAGGCATTAGGCTATTTAAAACAAGCTTTGCCAATTGTCAGAGAAACAGGAAATCAATCTTGGTTAGCGACGACCATAAATAATATTGGCACTATCTACGATGATATTAGCCAACCATTACAAGCACTGGATTATTATAAGCAAGCTTTATCTATCTACCAAGAAATACGGGAGCCGTTAGGGATTGCCATTACGCTGAATAATATGGGTGAAGTATATGGATCTATTAAACAATTTGAAGACGCTTTAGCTTGCTTTAAGCAAGCTTTGCAAACTCTTAGACAAATGCAAGGAGGTTGGCCTAAATTGGAGGGTGCGATTCTAAGTAATATCGGTACAGTTTACCAAGACACCGGACAACCGATGCAGGCTATTTCTAATTGGGAACAATCAACCTCTATTACAATAGGAATCCGTAGAGGTTTACAGAAGAAAAATCGAAGAAATTTTTTGGAGGCTAACTCACAAACCCCGATCGCACTCATCTCCCTCCTCATCGACGTAAACCAACTCGATCGCGCTTTTGAATGGGCCAACCTCGCCACCACAGCCGACCTCGCCGACTACACCCGCCTAATTAACGCCAAAGTTTCTCACCCACAAGCACAGCAAAAAATTGATGAATGGAATCAAAAAAATCAACAATTGCAATTCATCCAACGACGATTGCAAGACAATTTTTCCGAACAAATATCCCGACAAATGCGGGAATTAGAATCACAAGTATTGGCGGACGCAGACAAAATTTCTAAAGAATTTCCCGAAATAGCCGAACTCTTTGAAACCACACTCACAGATATTGAAAAACTGAGATCCTCTATCCCCGCCGGAACCGTTGTAATTCAACCCGTCTTGCTGACCGATGTCAAAAATGTCCCCAATACCGTAGCCATATTTATCGTAACCAAAGACCAACTGAGCGTCATTAAAAACCCGATCGACCCGACAGAATTCGATAAACTTCTCACCGAATACCGCGAACAATTACAAAATTTTGATGATAAATACATCGAAACTAGCGCCGGAATTTACAACATTATAATTCGTCCATTAGAAGACAAAATCAAAGTATTATCCCCCAAACAATTAAGCATCATCGCCACAGGCAAACTGCGATATATTCCCTTTGAAACACTCTTTGACGAACAAACCGACCAATACCTAATCCAGAAATATCCCATCAACTATCTCACCCGCCTTTCCAGTCGTTCCCTCAATTCAAATCGAGAAACAGTTGCTCGAAACTCTCTACAAAAAGGCGTTTTAGCATTAGGAAATCCCATCCCCCGCGACCCGCAAAATCTACCCGGAACTGAAGAAGAAGTGAGAAATATCGCCCAACTCTTCCCCGGTAGCGAATCATTTCTCCACAACAACGCCACCCTCGACAAATTCAAAACCTCTGCACCCCGCTTTCCCTTCTTGCACCTAGCAACACACGGCTGTTTTCAACCAGAAGGCTGTCAAAAATTGGGCATGGAAGCGAATACTTTGCTATTTGCAGATAAACAATTAAATATTGCCGATGCCGCTTTATTAGGATTGCAAAACACGGAACTCCTCACCCTCAGCGCTTGTCAAACCGCCCTACAAGCTAACTCCAACGGCGAAGAAATTGCCGGACTTGCCTATATATTTGAACGTGCAGGTGCAAAAGCGGTGATGGCGAGTCTCTGGAATGCTGAGGATAATACAACTAAGGAGATTATGATTGAATTTTATCAGAATATTAAAAATGGGATGAGCAAAGGAGAAGCGCTGCAAAAAGCGAAATTAAGTCAAATTGATAAACACCATCCTTATTATTGGTCGCCTTTTATTTTGATTGGCGATGCGCGGTAGATGTAGGGGCGAAGCATTCGGGCGACAATACTGGTATAAAAACCGAAGTTTTCATATCCGAATGCTTCGCCCTCCTCCCGCAGATAACCTCTGCCAACTTAATCTCTGTATTGACAGAGTTGACGATCGCCCACAGAGCAGGGCGATCGCCTGACGGTATAAAATATTGGGTTATAGGTGAATCGTGTGCGTTTGTATCGGTTGCGTGAGGGACGGGCGAAGCAAGAGGGTATAAGATTTTGGGTTATGGTGATAAATTGTCGCCCTCTTGCTTCGCCCCTACAAATACGTCCCGCGATCGATCTTGCTAGTGTTTTCCAAATGCGATCGCCCCATCTGCAATTCTTTCCCCCTCTCCTTGCAGGGTCGGGGTTGGGGGTGGGGTTCCGATCGCACTCCCCACAAAATCACGTTAAACTCTTAGTGTGCAAGACTTTCCTAAATCTACAGGACTTACGCACGCCTCAGCCAGAAACCGGGTTTCTTCGTCGATATCTAGTTGAGAAAGCTACGATTTTTCTAAGAAACCCGGTTTCTTTGCGTAAGTCCTCATCTAAAACCTAAAATCTAACATCTAACATCTAACATTATTATGAGTTATTGTCTCAACCCCTATTGCCCAAATCCCCAAAACCCAGAAATCGCCGTCTTCTGCGTCAATTGTGGCACCAAATTAATTCTAAAAGACCGTTATCGCGCCATCAAACCCATAGGACAAGGCGGTTTTGGCATCACCTATCTAGCGGTAGATGAAGATAAACCATCGAAACCCCCTTGCGTAATCAAACAATTTTTTCCTTTAGTGCAAGGTGCGAGTAATCTTCAGAAAGCATCTGAGTTATTTACTCAGGAAGCGGTACAACTGGATGAATTGGGACAACATCCCCAAATTCCCGATTTACTAGCTTATTTTACTATAGATAATCACCAGTATCTCATCCAAGAATTTATCGACGGACAAACTTTATCGCAAGAACTCGCTGAGAAAGGTACTTTCAACGAAACTCAGATTCTGCAATTACTCAACGATTTATTACCAGTCTTGCAATTTGTCCACAACCATCAGGTGATTCACCGCGATATCAAACCCGATAATATTATCAGGAGAAAAAGCGATCGAAAACTCTTCCTCGTCGATTTCGGCGCTTCCAAAATCGCTACTGGCGCTGCTTTGCAGAAAACTGGCACCAGTATCGGCAGTCCGGAATATGTCGCACCGGAACAAAGCAGGGGTAGGGCTGTTTTTTCTAGCGATATTTATAGTTTAGCAGTTACCTGCATTCATCTGTTAACCGGGATGTCGCCTTTCGATTTATACGATATGAATCAAGATGTTTGGGTGTGGCGACAGTTTGCGAAACATCCGGTGAGCGATCGCTTATCTCGCATCTTAGATAAAATGTTGGATAATGCCATTAACCGTCGCTATCAATCCGTTGCAGAAGTTCTCAAAGATTTGAATATCCAAACACCACCTGCTGCAACGCCAAAACCGCAAACACCTGCAAAACCTGCTGCTGTCAAACCTTCACCCGTGACGCCAGCGATTCCAGTTAAAAGTAAAGTTGATGATGAATTAGCGGAATTAAAAACGGAATTTCTCAATCCGGGCGCACCTAAAAAAAATCAGCCATCGCCATCGCCGCAAACGCCGTCACCCCATTCTACCACAGCCAAAAGCCAAATCGATAAGGAATTGGAAGAGATGCGATCGCAATTCGGACAAAAGAATTAAATTGGTACGTTGTTGCACTTTAGCGCTAAAGCGCAACAACATACCAATTACCATCAACCTGTATTCCGCATACCAGCAGCAATACCGTTGATAGTCAGCAACGCGCCGCGCAACAATTCACCGCGACTGTGACGAGAGTCAATTACTCCCGAAGCAGCTTGAGATTTGCTTTGACGCAAACGTTTGAGCAGAGACACTTGCAAAAAGCCTAACGGTACAATATTACCATTGCGTAACTGGACCGATCGCTGCAAGTCCGGATCGCCATCCAAAAGGCGTTTGTGATCGGTAATCGTTAGCACCAAATCGCGAGTCAGATAATATTCACTAGAGATTTGCTCAAACAGCTTTTCAAATCGGGCCAAATCTTCTGGTGAAGATAATTCCTTCACATAATGCTGCGCGATTTGCAAGTCAACTTTTGATAAAGTCATCTCCACTTTCGAGATTACCATCCTAAAGAAAGGCCACTTGTAATAGAAGTAGCGCATTAACTTCAAATTTTCCTGCGGGTCTTCATTCATAAATTCCTGAAGTGCCGTACCAACACCGTACCAAGCTGGTAGCAAAAAGCGGCTTTGCGTCCAACTAAACACCCAAGGAATAGCGCGGAGAGTGCTTAAATCTTTTTTACCGCTGCGCCGACGCGCCGGACGAGAACTGATTTGTAATTGGCTGATTTCATCAATGGGGGTAACGCTATGGAAGAAATCGATAAAATCGGGTTGTTCGTAAATCAAAGCGCGATAATGAGCGCGTGACTTAGCTGACAATTCTTCCATTATTTCATTCCAGGGTTGGATATCATCAAACCCCGTTCGCAACAAGCTAGCTTGAATTACCGCCGTAGCGACATTTTCTAAATTGTAAATAGCTAATTCCGGCCAAGAATATTTAGAAGCTAACACTTCTCCCTGTTCGGTAATTTTAATTCGCCCATTGATACTGTGACCGGGTTGTGCCAAAATAGCTTCGTAGGAAGGGCCACCGCCGCGACCCACAGAACCGCCGCGTCCGTGGAAGATGCGAAGATTGATGCCGTACCTTTCGGAAATCGCTTGCAGTGCTTTTTGCGCTTTGTGAATTTCCCAATTACTGCTCAAGAAACCGGAATCTTTGTTAGAGTCCGAATATCCCAACATCACCTCTTGTAAGTCCTCAGTTCCTCCTCCGACCTGAGTTTTCTTTGCCATTGCGGACTTACCGCCGGCCAGCAATATCCGATAGCACGGCAATTCAAACAAAGTTTGCATGACGTGGGGTGCCCGCTTCAAATCTTCCACAGTTTCAAACAGGGGTACTACTTGCAGCGTACCGACACCTGTGGAGGGATCGTAGAGTCCCGCTTCCTTCGCCAACAGCAATACCGCCAGCAAGTCGCTGACATCGTGGCTCATGCTGATAATATAAGTTTGGCAGATTTCCAAGCCAAACTCTTGCTGAAGTTGGCGCAAGATGCGGAAGGTTTCGATCGTCTCGCAAGTTTGGGCGCTAAATGGCAATTCTCTGGGAATTAAAGGGCGTCTCGTTTGCAGTTCCGACACCAACCATTCGGTTTTTTCTTGTTCTGATAATTGGTTGTAGGGTCGAGGTAAAACTTGGAGATATTCGGCGATTTCATTAATCGTATCCGAGTGACGGGTACTTTCTTGCCGGATATCCAGATGGGCGAGATTGAAGCCGTAGATTTCTACTTGACAGATCAGATTTTCCAAGTCGCGGCAAACTAAACCAGTTTCCTTGAGGTTGCGCTGTATCAGTCGCAATTGGGCTAAAAAGTCTGGGGCTGATTGGTAGTATGTGCCTGGTTGAGTTTGCTTGAGCTTTTCCAATTGCCCATCTTCGCTATTGTAGAGCCGCCAGTTGCGATCGCGCGTATTTTCCAGTTTCTTCTTTACAAAAGATAGCTTCAACCGATATGGCTCTTGTCGATATTTGATCGATAATTGTTCGTACACCTCTGGCATTTGCAATCGATTTTGTTCCAGGGATTCTAGCAGCTCCGGCAACACATCGCTCCAATGCAAAGATAAGCTCAAGCGAGCGATCAACTTTTCTACCGATTTAATGTATTTTTCTAATACTATATGGCGCTGGTAGCAGGCTGTTTGCCAGGTGATTGCCGGTGTGACGGAAGGGTTACCATCCCGATCCGCTCCTACCCAAGAACCGAATTTGCAGAAGTTATGTTTGGGCGGACGCAGATTCCCAAAGGCGTTGCTTAAACTCCGTTCGACGCGCTGATAAAGTTGGGGAATCGCTTCAAACAAAACTTCTTGGAAGTAGTGAAGGGTATAGTCAACTTCATCTAGTACTGAAGGCTTAAACTGGTGCAGTTCGTCGGTACGCCACCACAGACGAATCTCTTCCGTTAATTCCTGTTGCAGTGCTGTTGCTTCCCAGGAAACTTCCGAGGCGTTGAGCAAAGAAGCTTCTCCGTAGTTGGGTGAGTTTCCGGTAACCAGCAGCTGTTCTCCCAAGTTAGAGTAGTTCAGGCTACAGTGAGTTGTTTGCCAGTTTTGCTCCACCTCATCTAGCTGCTGCAAAATTCTGGCTATGCGCCGTTGCTTGTCTCTGATTGTGTGGCGGACAATTTCTGTAGGGTGAGCTGTGAATACCAAGCGGATATCGAGATTGTCTATGAGGCGCTGGATAACTTGGGGTGGCATATTCAGCTGGCGCAATTTGGGAAACAACCACTGGAAAGTGCCTTTTTCTCGCTTTTGTCCGTTTGTTTCTTGCCAAGTTCTTTCGAGGGAGTCACCTCCGGGTACGGCGGTTTTAGCTTCTGCATCCAGTTTGGCAAATGCTTGCAGTGCGGGGTCGGCAGGTTCTGGTGCGGGTGCCATCCTTAAGGATAGCTGTTGCGCTCGTTGTTCGTAGTGCTGTTCGACAATATTAATCAGCTGGAAGTATAGAGCAAAGGCTCTGGCTGCTCTGATCGCGGCGTTGATATCGAGACTTTCAATAACTTTGGAGACTTCCGCTTCGTTTTCGTTCGTTGCTTGTCCTTCTGGAGAACAAAGCGATCGCAGCTGCATTAGTAAGTCTACCAGTTCCTGACCGCACTCCGATCGCAAAACAGACTCCCACAGGTCTTCTACCACTTTGAGGCGATGGCGCAAATACAGATCTGATGGCGCAGTAAGATGAACTGCCTGATGGTCGGACTGGAGTAAGGAGCTCATAGGATCTGGTTTAGCTGTTGTGGGACAATCAACAATCTTATGCTGTTAACTTAAATCAATTAGTCTCTTATAAGACCAACTGACCGCCAAGGCGGATCTTTTTTATTCAGTTTGCGCTTGGGGACTATCTGGAAACGGGATCGCTGGCAAGCGATCGCCCCTAAATACTTCTTCGCTTGCTTCACCCAGCGATTTGATCGAGTCTAGTGTTGCTTTACCACATAACATCCCGAAAAGCAATGGGCCTGTCGCTAGCGTCAGCAATATTTCTGTGGGAATTATAGCTTGAGGAACGTTGAAAGTTTCTGTTTGGAGCCGATTTGTGCTGTTTGATGGCATGGCGTTTACGCGGGGCTAGGGGCTGGAAAGTCAAAAGTTAAAAGTCAATCATTCAAAAGAAAAATAGGGCGTCGGGGTTAGGCGTCGGGGCTGGAAAGTTAAAAGTCAAAAGAGAAATAGAT
>NZ_JACJUP010000229.1:0-7406 GCF_014748295.1 Planktothrix sp. FACHB-1355
TAAAAATTATCTATTAGCTCAAATGCTTGCTGGATAAGGCATTTCTCTACCCTATGCCCAATACCCTATGCCCAAACAACCGGGTTTTCCACCACAAGTACGCCAGAGTCAGTATCTTCATATTTGGCATTGACAGTTATGCGGAAGCGGAATCATTCTCAATGGTTCCAGATCGGACGTACTTGTTCGGGAAGTGCCCTACTTTTAAAATCCATAATTCCTGTATCTTTCTTTCCCCTTCTAAATTGATAAGCGTTACACTCTCTGGTGTATGCTTATTACCTCTGCTTTTTCACTCGATCGAGCCATAGATCGCCACCCTCTAACAGTCACGCCTGACTCGCCAGTTTACCAGGTCATCGCCCTGATGAGTCAGGCCAGAGCCAGTTGCGTTTTGGTGGTCGAGCGACAGCAGATTGGCGCGGACGATCGCCTTTCCATAATTGGGATTTTTACAGAGCGAGATCTAGTAAAAATTACAGCCCAAGAGCGCTCTATAGAAGGAGTGACGATCGCAGAGGTGATGACCCACAAGCCTTTCACGCTTAAAGAGGCCGAAGCGCAAGATATCTTGACTCTGCTGAAGCTGTTTCGTCAAGCAAAATTTCGTCATCTGCCAATTGTAGACGACCAGAGTACTTTAGTTGGCCTGATTACCCATCAAAGCCTTCGAGAAGTTCTGCAACCGGCAGATTGGATGCGCTTAAGACGAGTTACAGAGGTAATGACAACTCAGGTAATTCAAGCGCCCTCAACTATCTCCTTAATACAGCTGACCCAGCTGATGGCACAAAAGCGTGTCAGCAGCGTAGTAATTGTACAAAATGCTCAAGGACAGAAATCCACAGAGACGCAGGAGGCCGATCGTTCGTTGCCCCAATCTGCCTCGATCCCAGTGGGGATAATCACAGAGCGGGATATCTTACAATTTCGAGCCTTGGGATTGGACTTCTACAAAACTAAAGCAGAAACAGTGATGAGTAGCCCGCTGTTGCCAATTCGATCGAGCGATTCTCTCATCGCCGCTCACGAAAAAATGCGCCAGCAGCGCATCCGGCGCTTGGTAGTTTTGGGAGATGCTGGGGAACTGATCGGTGTGATTACCCAAACCAGTCTCCTGCAAGCCCTAGATCCGATCGAAGTAGATGCCTCCGTAGGAGCTTTGCAGCGAGTAATTGAGGAGCGCACAGCAGAACTTGTGCAGACCAACAAGCGACTGGAACAAGAAATATCGGAGCATCAAAAAACGGAAGCAGCCCTGCGTTTATCAGAAGGTCGTTTGGCTGGGATTCTGAATATCGCCCAGGATGCTGTTATCTCCGTTGACGAACAAATGTGCGTTCAACTCTTCAACCAAGGTGCAGAAAAAATATTTGGCTACACCGCTGCTGAGGTTTTGCAGCAGCCAATCGACTTGCTCTTACCTCCCGGCTTCACAAAAGCCCATCGCCAGCACATTTTTAGCTTGTACAAACCCGCTGATGGGGGGCAGCAGATGGCAGGGCGTCGGGAAATTTGGCTGCGGCGCAAAGATAGAACCGAGTTTCCCGCCGAAGCTTCCATTTCCAAGCTGGATCTCCCAGAAGGAACCGTATGGACGGTGATTTTACGCGACATCTCCGATCGCAAGCGGACGGAAGAGGCACTTCGGCATCAAATGGCGCGAGAGCGTCTCCTCGCCTCTCTCTCCCTGCGAATTCGTCAGTCTTTAGATATAAATACAATTCTTAATACCACCGTTGCCGAAGTGCGACAATTTCTCAAGGCCGATCGAGTGATTATCTATCGCTTTCAGCCTGATTGGAGTGGCGTTATAGCGGTAGAATCTGTTGGCCCTGGCTGGGTTCCTATTCTGGGCACAACCATTCACGACGTATGCTTTGCGGCAAATTACTTAGATCGATATGAAAACGGTCGCATCGAAGCAATCGAAGATATCTACACCTCCGGGATAAGTCAGTGTCGCATCGATCTACTGGCTCCTTTACAGGTCAGAGCCAACTTAGTAGTTCCCATCCTTAAAGAAACCAGGGCAGCAGAAGGGCTGGTTAGTACAGGCGTCCTTTCAGAGGCAGCAGAGCAGCCGCACGATATCGTAACTCAAAACTCAGTACAGGCGAAGCATTCGCGCTCAGAATCTAGTGCAATAACGCCAAAACAGAGCGCGAATCCTGATGCTTCCACTACCATAGCCCCTTCTCTTTGGGGATTGTTGGGGGTACATCAATGTTCGCGAGCCAGACGATGGCAGGAATGGGAAATCGATCTGCTCAAACAATTGGCCACACAGGTGGCGATCGCTCTCCAGCAAGCAGAACTATACCAAAAGTTGCTCGCCGCTAACCAACAGTTGCTGGAACTAGCTTCCTCAGATGGATTAACCTTGGTGGCAAATCGCCGTCGCTTTGACGAATACCTCAATCAAGAGTGGCGGCGACTGGTAAGAGAGCGAGAGCCACTATCGCTGATTCTCTGCGATGTAGACTTTTTCAAAGCTTACAACGACACATACGGTCATATCGCAGGTGATATCTGTTTGCAGAAAGTGGCGGAAGCTATTCGTCAAGCCACAAGACGCCCAGCCGATCTGGTGGCCCGCTACGGCGGTGAAGAATTTGCCGTGATACTCCCCAACACACACTCTGCCGGGGCAGTTTATGTAGCCGAGCAAATCCGTGCCAAAGTCGCAACTATGCAAATTGAGCATCCCAACTCACAAGTAAGCCAGTTTATTACCCTCAGTTTGGGAGTTGGCAGCACGATTCCCGACTATCAATCTTCACCTGCTCAGCTAATTGCTGCGGCTGACCAAGCGCTTTATGAAGCAAAAGCACAAGGACGCGATCGAACTGTGGCCCACAATGTCTAAATTCACGATCCTATTTACCAATGTACAAACAGTACGATACAATATCGAAACCAAGTCGGTTCTGACGGGGAGCAGCCGTCAGAGGTAACGGGGAAAGAACGGTGAAAGCCCGTCACTGTCCCGCAACTGTGATGAGGCAATATCTTTTTGTCTCTAAGTCAGAATGCCTGCCGACTTAGACATCACTCCTGAAAACATCTGCGAGGTATGGATGACTGCACGTTCTATTTCGATTCGGAAAAAAGCGATTAACTTAACTTTATCGTTGCCCGTACAAGCGACTCTTTACTTATCCCTTTCTTCTCTGATACTCTGGACAGTTTACTTCTCCACATACCCAACTGCACATAACAATCTCCATTCTCTGCGTCACAGCACTTTGCTCGTCGGCTGTCATTAGTCATCAGTCATCAGTCATCGATCGAATGTTAGCGGTTAGAAGGAAAAGACCGCTAACAATTAACTTTTGACAGACGAGTTTTGAGTGACGGCTCATCATCGGCAAAGCACAAATGAAAAGAAGCAAACATCTTTTAATAGGTGCGATCGCTCTGATGGCGATCGCCTGTTTTCGTTCCAGTGGAGTAGCTCAAAATCCTCAACCAACAGTACAATTAACAACTGAACCGACTGTTGGCAAAATATTACCATTTCAGGCGGCAGCTGCAACACCTCAATCGCCAGCACTTCTAAAGTTACAGGCTTTAAATACATCCGGTAAACCTTTAAAGGACGCCAGAATTCACCTCAGTATTCTCACACCACCTCAAAATCCCTGGTTTGCCACCGATTTTCCCATCGTGGAAGGAACAAAGTTACTGGATATCGAAACGATCGCTCCCGACGGCAAATTGCAAATCCAGCAAATTTTGCCAATTCGAGGAAAATATCAGTTATTGGTAAATGTCACGCCAGTTGTTGCCAATGAATTTACTCCAATTCAGCAAAACTTGAGCGTTTCTGTCGCTGAAAATGCGGTTAAATGGCGGAATTTTGCTATTTTAGCAGCAATCCTATTGCTGGTAGGATTGGCAGGTGGTTGGGTAATCGGAGGAAAACAAAAAATCCAGCCAGGAGAAATCGCGCCGTCACAGGTGCGATTGTTGCTGAGTGGGTTAACTGTAGTAGCGATCGCCGCACTGCTATTTGTAAATATCAGCGCCGAACTCGCAGAATCTCAAACACACTCACACCATCACTCTCACGAAGATTCTTCCTTACAGGAAAAACCAACTATTATCAATGCGGGAATCAAACTGGAACTATCCGGAGACAGTCACGCCACAGTCGGTCAGCTTGCTAACTACCAAATCCAAGCAACTGACACTAAAACAGGCAAACCAGCTAGCAATTTAGCTTTTCAGATCGAGACAATTCAGCTAGAAGATAATTGGGTAGCTTTTGCTTATAATGGCAAAACTGATGCTAAGGGAAACTTTGCTTGGGGTCAGCAATTTTTCGATGGCGCACCTCATCGAGTAGAGGTAGAATTTTCTCCGAAAATTAATGGCGATAACAAATCTTCACCTTTAAAATTGACTAAAGCGATCGAAGTAGAAGGGATCGCGCCTCCCCTGTCACTGCGGTTAATTTCTCTCGCTTACTTTACAGGCATCATCGCCATAGGCTTAGTCATAGGACTGCGACTGCCACATCCTCAAACAAAATAATTAAACCTGAAAATGCAACATACTTTATTTGTTTGTACAACCTGCGCCACCGTTTGGAAAGAAGGAAAGCCACAAGGAAAAAGTGGCGGCGAACAATTGCTAGAAAATCTCAACAAACTTCATCAAAACTGGGATTTAAAAGATAACTTTACTATTCAGCAAGTTAAGTGTATGAGTGCTTGCAGCCATGCCTGTACCATCTCATTTGCTGCACCAGGAAAATACACTTATTTATTTGGCGATTTACCAGTCGGAGATAGTGCATCTGCTATCCTGGACTGCGCCTACCAATATTATGCTAAAGCTGATGGTTCGTTACCTTGGTCGGAGCGACCCGAACCTCTGAAAAAGGGTATAATAGCGAAAATTCCTCCTTTAACAGAGGCGAGAAGTTAGATTTTTATACTTTGCCAGTTCGGCAATCGCCAAAAACAATTAATTCGAGCGATTAATTAAGACAAGATTCTTGAGAGTTAGGATAGTTTTATGGCCGGAAAAATTCCAGTTACTGTAATTACAGGTTTCTTGGGTAGCGGTAAAACCACGTTGATTCGGCAAATGCTGCAAAATAATCAAGGTCGCCGAATAGCTGTACTTGTTAATGAATTTGGCGAGTTGGGAATAGACGGAGAATTGTTGCGATCGTGCCAAGTTTGCGATGAGGAAGAAAATCCTGCTAGCAACATAGTAGAACTCACAAACGGTTGCCTTTGTTGCACGGTACAGGAAGAATTTTTACCAACTATGCAACAAATTTTGCAGCGAAAAGATAAGCTAGATTGCATCCTGATCGAAACATCGGGATTGGCTTTACCGAAACCGTTAATTCAAGCATTTCGGTGGCCGGAAATTCGCACGGGTGCTACAGTAGATGGTGTCGTCACGGTGGTAGACTGCGAAGCCATTTCATCTGGTACTCTCGCCAGCGATATCAACGCTTTAAACGCGCAAAGAGAAGCCGATCCAAATTTAGATCACGAAACGCCGATCGAAGAACTGTTTGAAGACCAATTGGCTTGTGCGGATATGGTACTCTTGACAAAAGTCGATCGAGTAGATTCGCAAACACAAACGCAAGTACAAAATTGGCTGAAACAGCAGTTACCGCAAACAGTGAAAATTGTGCCTTGCGATCGGGGAAATATCAGTCCAGAATTGCTCTTGGGATTCAATGCTTCTGTAGAAGATAATTTAGAAAGTCGTCCCAGTCATCACGATGAAGAAGAAGACCACGATCACGATGACGAAATTAACTCGGTTTACTTTATTTTCGATAAAAATTTTGAACCGCAAGCATTGGTAGCTAAGCTGCAAGATTTGGTAGAAAAGTTGGAGATTTATCGCATTAAAGGTTTTGTTGACGTAGCGAACAAACCAATGCGGTTAGTGCTGCAAGGAGTAGGCGATCGCATCGAATATTTCTTCGATCGACCTTGGCAAAGTTCCGAACTGCGTCAAACAAAATTGGTATTTATCGGTCGCGACCTCGATCGCACTCAAATTGAGTCAGCGCTTTTGGAAATGTGAAGCGATCGCAAATTATAATTGGTAAACAAAAATCCGATCCCTCCTCTTTGCCTTTCAAATGCCGTACAGCCAATTTACTACCATTAGCAAAGTAAAAGCTGCCTTCGATCTTACAGTTTTGGCTCTTCCGTACTTGAAGTGATAATAAAATGTAATGAATGCTTTGGAAAGCCTGTCATACAAGCGTTATACCTTTCGTAGAAGTACAAAATCTAACTTATTAGTTTTAGACCCTTGAGCTTCGCTCTGCTCAAGCCAACCGGCAAATTGATTAGCAAAATTTATCACACTAAGTACGGGAGAGCCCAAAACGAGAGCGTCAACAATATGCCGAAGAAAGTTGAATTTCCCTTTGAAAAAGCAAGACGAATTACCCCAGAAGAAGTGATGGCGGCTGAAACTGCTATTCAAGAGCAGTTTGGCATCAATTATTCTAGAGTTGGAAGACCGCCAAAAAATGAAACAGAAAAATATCAAGCAGTATCAATTCGACTTCATCCTCAAGTGATTGCTTGGGCAAAAGCGGAAGCAGAAAAACGAGGAGTTGGTTATCAAACTATTATTAATGAAGCTTTGCTTAAACTTTCGGTATGACAGGTAATTATGATGCACAGAAGTGAGGCGCGATCGCTCTATCGGTGAAAAAAGATAAAGTGCGTTGGCGTAGCCTGCCTAACGGGATATCCCGTAGCCTGTGTGTCAGCACTTATCGCATTTTTCAGCCTCGTCTCGATCGTGTCTGTCTCTCACAGATTGCTTATGATAAATGTATTATCCTATGTCTGGGAGTTTAAACCATGTCTCTCGCTGAGTTAATTCCTTTGGTGAACAATCTGAGCCAGTCAGACAAATTATCTCTCTTCAAACTCCTAGCCGTGCAAATCCCAAAGGCTGAATTACAAGTTATCTTTTCTGCATCAGAGTATCCAGTTTGGTCGCCCTACGACGCAACGGAAGCGGCAAACATTCTGATGCAGATGATTCGGGATGACCAAGAGACATCTACTCATGCCTAGTAAAATCGAGTTTCCCTTTTCTGACGATGAAGCATTACCCACAATTCCCATCACTCTGAGTCATGCAGGCTTCTCTGTCTCCGCGAATGCACTGCTAGATACTGGGTCTGCGGTCAACCTATTACCTTATGACATCGGGCTGCAATTGGGTGTCATTTGGGAGGAACAAACTGTCCGCTTACCATTGGCAGGAAATCTTGCAAAGGTTGAAGCGCGGGGTGTATTTGTGTATGTTCAAATTGGGAATCTAGAAGCAGTTCGTCTAGCATTTGCCTGGGCACAATCCTCTCAGGTGCCTTTAATTCTTGGGCAAACGAATTTCTT
>NZ_JACJUP010000023.1:0-17163 GCF_014748295.1 Planktothrix sp. FACHB-1355
AATTATTACAGTATAGCCAGCAAGAGAACCCGGCTTATCCAGCTGTTGCTGATACAAAGTTGAGTGAATAGTTAAAGCGTTGCTAAGTGCCCCCGTGCTGTCATAAACAGGTGCTGTAAAAACCAATTCCACTTCCCCATTTGAATTTATTTGTGTATCCTGAGAGGCATCTGTTGGGGATTTTCTCGATCGCAGTGGAGTGGTAACGCGAACGAACGATCGATCTGCCAGCATTTGACTTTGCTGCTGCGGCCATAAATTAGCTTGAATTGAAGCGATCGCTCTATTTCCACAGGTACTCGCTACCACTTGACCCGTGGTCACGTTCCTAAGTTGAATGCACTCTATATTCGTCGGCAGTTCTTTTTTTAGCAAAGTGAAAAATTTTGCCACTTCCTGAGCCGATCCAGACTTTAAAACAACTGTTTCGCTAGCTGTAAGTAAGTTGGCCTCTAGCGCTTGAATTGACTCCTGAATTCTCTCACCTTTTCTGACCGCGCTTTCGGTTAAGTTTCGACGAGCGGTTTCCAACAGACTGGAGCGTGCTTTCTTATATATCACATACTGCCCCAACAGTAAAACTGGTATGCTCAGCAGCAAAATGCGGAATAGCAGGATGCGGCGAAAAGAAGTTTGACGTGGCTTAGCCATAAACTGCATTATGGGCATTCGCAGAATGGAAGGAACAGATAATTTACCTGGCTTAGCCATAGATAGTCTCTAACTCAAGATGCTTTAGATGCGAACCGCAAAAATCAGGAAGAATACACAGACTCGATCTATTTGGAGTATAAACAATTATATGAGCTTGCCGTAGAATGCTTGCTTCAAGCCGCCAGATATGGCCTTGGAAACGTCGGGAAGGGTGGGACAAGTGTGGGGTTTTATCGAGCGCATAAGTATTAATACTCAAATAAGGAACTCGATCGATGCGGCTGGGTATTTGATGCGATCTCGACATAGCCACACTCCGCAAAGTCCGATTTAGCAATGCACTCGATACCTTCACTAGCCAAATAACTGCCTTGTTCAATACCATTTGCAAAAAGGCAACCTAACAGAACAATTGCGCGATTCATTAGATTTATCAACGCCTGTGGTTATGGTTGTTTTAGAAGGATTGATAGCAGTGGGGATTCAGCGAGACAAATGTCTGTGGTTTTTGCGATCGATCGCCCTCACACTACTGTTGTTCTAGCTATGACTGCCGATGGCAAAATTACTGATGCCAAGGCGTCACCCGCACGCTTTGGTTCGCCAGCCGATAAAGCACATTTAGAAAAACAAATTGCTCTAGCTGATGCGGTAATATTTGGTGCCAGTACGCTACGCGCCTACGGAACAACACTGAGCGTTTCCAATCCCCAGCTACTCAAACAACGAGAACAGCAAAACAAACCGCCACAACCAGTACAAATTGTTTGTTCTCGTTCTGGAAAGATTGACCCGCAAATTCGTTTCTTTCGTCAGCCAGTACCTCGCTGGTTGCTCACGAGGGCTAGCAGCGCTCAGTTTTGGCAGGAACGCCCGGAATTTGAGCGAATTTTGGTTATCGAAACCCCAGAAGGCGGAATTGACTTTGTGGCAGCTTTTGGGCAAATGGCAGAATTGGGTTTGGCAAAATTGGCGGTTTTGGGTGGCGGCGAACTGGTGGCATCGTTGCTGGCGGCAAATTTAATTGATGAATTGTGGCTGACGGTTTGCCCGTTAATATTAGGAGGAGCAACTGCACCGACACCAGTCGAAGGGGCGGGATTTTCACAGGATTTGGCTCCTCGTCTCCAACTTTTAGCAGTTGAACGGGTTGAGGGGGAAGTATTTTTGCACTATCGCCTGCGAAGATAAAAAAATTGGATTAGGTTAAATGTTGCAATGCTCGACAAAGGCCGATCGCAATGGTAGAACAACTCAAGCCCCGCTATTCCGTAAACTGGATTAACCGCATCGACGAAATTCCCCAACAAGAGTGGGACGCCTTGGCAATGCCGCTGAATACCCCATTTCTGGAATGGGAATGGCTCAACAATATGGAAACTTCTGGCAGTGCAAAGGCGCAAACTGGATGGCTTCCCCAACATTTGACGGTATGGCGAGATAGACAACTGGTTGCCGCAGCTCCACTTTACGTCAAAGGTCACAGTTACGGCGAATTTGTCTTCGATCATCAGTGGGCAGATTTAGCTCAACGATTGGGAGTGCAGTATTACCCGAAACTCCTGGGAATGACGCCGTTAACCCCTGCCGAAGGATATCGCTTTTTAATTGCTCCCGGCGAGGATGAAGATGAGCTAACGGAATTAATGGTAGCGGCGATCGACCATTTTTGCGATCGCAACCGTATCTCCGGCTGCAATTTTCTCTATGTTGACCCCCAATGGCGACCCGTCATGGAACGCCACGGTTTCACCAGTTGGCTGCACCACAGCTATATTTGGCAAAACAAAGGTTTTAAGACTTTTGACGATTATTTGGCCGTTTTTAACGCCAATCAGCGCCGCAACATCAAAAGGGAACGCAAAGCTGTAACAGAAGCGGGTTTGCAACTCCACACAGTCACTGGTGAAGAAGTTACCAAGTCGCTACTCAGCCAGATGTACCATTTTTACAGCGACCATTGCGACAAGTTTGGCTGGTGGGGAAGCAAGTACCTCACAAAGCGATTTTTTGAACAACTTTATCCCAAATACCGACACCGAGTATTATTTATAGCCGCTTATAACGAAGCGCAAAATCCCCATCATCCGATCGGTATGTCTTTTTGTATCACCAAAGGCGATCGCCTGTTCGGACGCTACTGGGGTTCTGCCCAAGAAATTGACTGCCTGCATTTCGATGCTTGCTACTATACCCCAATTGAATGGGCGATCGCCCACGGCATCCAAACTTTTGACCCTGGCGCGGGCGGACGCCACAAAAAACGCCGTGGCTTTCCTGCCACCGCCAACCACAGTTTGCACCGCTTTTATCATCCTCGTCTGAGTCAAATTCTCCGTTCTTACATCAGCCAAGTCAATGAAATGGAGCAGCAGGAAATCGACGCCGTTAACCAGGATATACCTTTTAGCCGCCGCGAGCCTCAGCTTAACGCGGACTTAGAAACGTGATAATTTGGCTGATTTTTGTACTCTCGTAACCATCTGTTTTACTCACAAAGAGAGAGTGTTCGGTCTCCAGGGTTTTGTTTCTGCTTCATAAAGCTTAACTAATTCGCCTATACTTACTCAATTGTGATGCTACCATGCTTGTATGAGTAATTTAAGAAGATAGTTGAGGAATTGAGGGAAGTTGCTGTTAGGATTTAAGAGCAAGCTAAAATTAAATAACAAACAGCGCACTTTAGTTGCAAAGCACGCCGGGACAGCTAGACACGCATGGAATTGGGGTTTGGCTATTTGCCTGCAAGCTTTAGATTCTAAGGAAAAGTTACCAAGTGCAATTGACTTACATAAGCGTTTGGTAGCAGAAGTAAAATCAGCTAATCCCTGGTATTACGAAGTTTCCAAATGCGCTCCTCAAGAAGCGTTGAGAAATCTAAGTAAGGCTATTCAGGCATGGTTGAAAATGCCTGAAAGAGGCAAGCCAAAATTTAAAAAGAAAAATGTCAAAGATAGCTTTTACTTGGAAGGCTCCATTAAAATCAGTGGCAATCAAATTAAATTGCCCATTTTGGGATGGGTAAGATGCGGTGAAATCTTACCTACTGTCCTACCTAAAAATGTCACCATCTCTAAAAGGGCAAATGATTGGTACATTAGTTTGTGTTAATTTAGAACGCTGGCAACTGGATATTGATTATCCTTTAACCGTCAGTTCGACGGGGTTAGCCTGTGGAGAGTCACATCAACTTGATGGCATTGCCGTTAAGGATTCTGCGAAGCAGGAAGGGAACTTCAAGTCTACTTTGAGTAGGTTTGAGTAAGTTTCTTGGAACGGATTCTAAACTAGAAATAGACTGGTTTAACTGCTCGAAAGTGAATAACAATTAATTCTTAAGGCATCGACCAAATTTTTGAGTGCAAATGAATAAAACTGCTGAATCTCTTGCTGCAATTGATGACAATCTTTCTAAGCGCGATATCCAGCTCGATCCGGGCGGATATTTCATCATCTACTTGGATCGGGATGCTGGACTAATTTGTGCCAAGCATTACACCAATGTCATTGACGATCGCGGTTTAGCCGTTGACCCGGAAACCGGCAAAGTCATTCCCGCACGGGGGAAGGTGGAACGCACTAACACCACCTTGTATACGGGCAGAACCGCAAAGGAAATTTGCGTCAAAATTTTTGAGGAAACTCAGCCCACTCCAGTTACGCTTCTGGATCACGCCGCCTATCTGGGGCGAGAATTTGTCCGGGCTGAGATTGCTTTAATTACCGATAAAGAGTACGTTCAGGATTAAGAACCCATCGACTGATACCAGTAGTAAGTTGCCATTGGGATGACTGTGGCGGCAATTAACAACCCAATCACCCAGACAGTAGAACTGCCTTTGTCAGTTTCTGCTGCGGTTTTAAATGTGCGTTCCGCCCGCACGTTTTCTGTTACCTGCGGTGGGCCAGGATCGGGTTGACCGGACAATACGGCAACCAGACGAACTGTAGCGTCCTCCAAAGCTTGATTGTACTTGTCGCCTTGTCGCAGCGGCACTCCTACGGTTTCGGAAGCTATACTTTGGGCAATTTCATCGGACATGACGGATTTTACCTTGTCACCGATGCGAATTGCCGTGTTGTTGGTAACGGCATCGAGCGCCAACAAAATTTGATTGGTTTGCGCCTCTGGAGTGGGAAACCATTTGTCAAACAGCTGATTTGTAAAACTTTCGATGGTTACATCATAATCAAGGTGGCGAATCGTAACCATCCGCACTTCATACCCGGTTTTCTTGGCTAAATCCTCCAGAGAAGTGCTAAGCTCACCTTCAGTGAGGCGACTCAAAACTTCCGCCTTGTCGATCGCCCAAGTGTTCGAGCCTGCTGTGAGCGTCGGCATTTCATACAGACTTGTGGCAAAAGCGGGTGCGGCTACCAGTACGATCGCCGCCAATATCAACATCACCGATAATATCAGACCCAGGAGAGATTTTCTCCAGTTGTAAATTTGGTATGAGAGCTGTGTCATGGCACGAAATCAAAAACTGACTTTTCCAAAAAATACTATAGAAAGGGGGCAGACTTTCGCAGTATGCCTTAACAAATTCCCGCTTCTCGGTTAATCGATTTACCTTTTGACAAAGAATACTATGCTATAGTATTCTTTACTTTGTAGCAAGGCTACCAATTAAAGCCTGGACAACAATGAGGGAGAAGAGGGAGAAAGTAGGGGATCGGGTTCCTTGTGCTGAGGCAATCTCTTTGTCAGCGAAAAAAAGTAACTCTTCCTTGCCCTTAGCAAAAAACCCCCTCTGCAACAATGTTTTACTCAGTAGTCCGCACTCCTACCTAAAAATTGCCAAAAATATAAAAATACAAGGAGAAAAAAGGAGAAAAAATGAAACTTTTAACCATTGATACCAAAAATAATTCCTACTTTATCGAACCTAACGAAATGACCCGTTTGCAACAAAATGTTGCAAGTTCTTTTACTTTGGAAAAAGGTACTTTTGATATAAAAATTGCCAGCGGTCGTTATACTTACGCTCAGAGCAAAACAGAAGGCGAACCTTTGGTTTTCCTTTGGATATCTGGACTTGATGGTAGTACATTTATCAACAAAAACACAGGCGCTGAAACAAGCGCTGCGTGGACAATCCTAAACGGCTATAAAAATAACTTACAGTTAGAAGTCAAAGAAAAGACTGTTATATGTGCTTTATTCTTTGACGTAAGTAATAGCAAAAACAAAGGCTCTGTCAACCTTTTAATTAGCAGCAACAAAGGCAAATTTAATACTAAAGTTATCACAGTTGATAGTAAGAAAAACTGTTATGAATTTGATGAAAATAAATTGTCGCTATTGAAGCGATCGGATAACAACTTCCTGGAATTAGAGCCGGGAAATTATAAGATAAAAATTCGCGAAAGCAATGCTAAGTATTGGTATTTTGAACAAAAATTTATCCTAGAGCCTTGGGCTTTACTCTGGATTAAAGGAGGGAAATTTGTTTCTAAGCTTACAGGTATTGAAGTTGACGAAACTTGGTGTTCGCTCAACGGCTTACAAGACGAATTCATCCTAGAAGTCAAAGAAAAAACCACTATTTTAGGGTTGTTCTTTGATAGCTACCAAGAAGAGAACAAAGGGCAAGTTGTTCTAGAAATTAACACAGTCAGCGAGACTGAAGTAAAGGAAAAGTACAAAGCTCAAGGAGTGGAAGTAACAGTAATGACTGACAGCAATATCAATGAAAGCAATGTCACTGTTGTAAACACTGGTGCCGCCGGTAGCAGTGGAGGATACAGCTTCAGCACTGGCAAGAGTTTCAGCTTCAGCTTTGATGAAGAGCAGATGGAGAAAATGTGGCAAGAAATGGCAGCCAGGATCGAAACTTCAGTAAGCGTAACCGATGAAAAAGATGAAAATAAACAAGCTTACTGGGACAACCTGGAAAAATCCATCCTTAAAGGCTATCAAAGCCAAGCTAAGAAACTTGCCATGCAGGTAGCAAGGCTTGAGTTTATGATGAAGACTCTCATCCAACAAACTGAGGTAACTTTCAACGATAATTTCCAAGCTTGGTCTGGTTACTTTAACAAGAACCTCAATGACTTGTTTATTAGCAGAATTCCCAGAATAGTTAGCGACCAGGTTAATCTAACCATTGCCGAACAAACCCAAGACGTAAAGAATTTAGTAGTTCAACAGATGCAAACAGAACTCAACGAGCGCGTTGAGTCTCTACTTAATCTGAGAATCAACAATTTAACTCAAGAGATTAAGGCTTCAGTCGTTCAAGAAATGCAAGCCGAACTGGATCAACGTATTGAAAATGTCGTGAACGTCAGAATTGCCGATCGATCTCAAGAGGTTAACACTCAAATTGTTAACGAAATCGCAACTGACATTGACCAGCGCATCGATAATGTGGTTAATGTCAAAATTGCCAATAAATCTCAAGAAATCGTTAATCAAGTAATTCAGCAGATCCAATTTGACATCGATCAGCGCGTTGATAACGTCGTCAGCCTGAAAATTGCAGATCAAACGCACGATGTTAAAAATCTTGTGATTCAGCAAATGCAAAACTACATTGAGGAACGTATTGACAATGTAGTTAACATCAAAATAGCTAATCAAGGCCAAGAAATTAGCACTCAAGTTATTCACCAGATCCAAAGCAACATCGATAAGCGGATTGATGCGGTAGTTAACATCAAGATTGCCAATCAAAACCAAACCATTAAGAATCTGGTAGTCAAACAGATTGAAGCTGATTTCGATCAACGGATCAAAGCAGTCATTAACCAATCTACAGATAACAAGGTGCAGTTATTGGTTAATAATGTCGTCAAAGATCTGGATAATCGCATCAATGTCAACTTAGATAATAAAATTCTCAATTTCCGCAATGAAGTCTCTGGCATGGTTAAGAATGAGGTTAACCAAAACTTCGCAGACTATCTCAAGACGACGATTTTAGCAGACATCAAAAAACAGCAATTTTACATTGATATGCAGTCAATCAAAGCTGAGGTGGAGAACTTCTACGCTCGGTTAGGACAGTTTGAAACTCAGTTATATTTGCGTGTTGAGCAGGGAGATACCCAACTTTATAATTGGACTCTCGAACAACTTATTGCACTCCAAGGTTGCTTAACCGATCGTCAAGCTCTGGTTGAGATGTTTGAGACCTTTGCCAGAAACCTTAAAGACGAACTCAATGGTGCTGAATGCGTTCATCCCAGTCGCTTTACCCCTTGGGTAAGAAGAACTTCCCAACCGCAACTTGAGCCTAAGCAACCTCAGCAACTGCCAAACGGTTAATTATACCTACTACTGCTCTCTTCCGCAGCAAGCGGAAGGGAGCGCTCGTCAGGTGGCGAAAATGTAGATTTTCTGGGCTGATTAAATCTTATAACTCACCATACAAATTATCTAAGTAAAATTACGCAGTTTAGAATTGTGGCGCACACAATAACTTAATATTTCAGTGATTTTAATGAAGAATTGGTAAAGTTAGGGATTTTCATTAGACAGTAATTTCCCTGATATATACGCTGTTATACGTAGACTAACAAAGTTTTTAGTTGAATGGCACTAAGTTTAGCTGGGACAGGAGGCTCTGCTTCGCTTAATTCAGTGCCATTCTACTTACGTGGGCTAAAAATGCCTTTTCCGTCAGGTTGAGACGACCGATTCGCTATCGCTTTTGGCAAGCTTTTGCTGTTGAATCCGAGAGGTTATAACTAATATGAAAAAAACTTTTTGGTCAGGACTTGCATCCTCCTTTTTAACCGCCGTCGGTCTGACGATCGCATCTTCCGGCTTCTCGACCGCCAATGCCGCTTCCATGACTTTCCATGCTTATCCTTTCTTGGGGGATTCATCCGAGGTGAAAATTACCCTGGATGACGAAATTGCTGGCGCTGGCAAAGTTCAATTTAAAGTAGATGTTGTGCCAAACCCATTTATCGGTGACATACGGGGAGTTTTCTTCAATATTCTGAATAACTCGCTGCTCAAAGATGTGGTTATTATAGGTTCGGACATAACGGAAGTTGTTAAACGTCCTGGAGATGTTGCCGCTACCAGTAATGGTAGTAGCATCATGTACGAAGGCAGATTCGATATTGGGGTGCAAATTGGCACACCCAATCGAGTTCAGGACGATATTCAATCGACTGTATTTACCCTATCTCACCCCAACGTCGCTTTAGATATCGCTCAGTTTACGACCGAAACCGATCCTGTAACCAATCAGGGCCCAAAGGCGCTGCTGTTTGGAGTAGATTTGAGAAGCATCGGAACGGTTAATGGCCCTCGTAGCGGGCTTAGCAAACTGGGTGCAGGTGTAGATGATAAGGTAACAGTTCCCGAACCTGCCACCGCAGTAGCTTTAGGTTTGGTTGCGATCGTCGGGTTCGGACTGCACAAACAAAAGAAAAAGCAACAAGCCGAAACTTGAACAAAAGTGCGATCTCGACAAATGGAGAATAGGGGGTTGGAAGCTGACTTGCAATTCTAAGCCCTATATTTTTGCCTAATTTGACCGAAAAAAAGGACTTTCCAGCCTCCCAGTTCCAGGGGAATCATCAAAAAATCGATCTGAATTTCAAGCGCCGTGCGATCGTTACCCAGCCAATCCTCTCATCCAAAATCCTTGCATCGGGTGACTGCGAAATCATCTTTCCAGATGGACAGTTGCTAAATTGGTTACCAGCCCAAGCAAAAACAAGCGCGAAATCCCAGCGATCGGCAGTAACTCTGGGAGCGGATATGAAAGTGTCATAGGGTAAGTATATTCACGAGTCCGGGTGATTTGTAATTTAACTAAATCCATTATCAAGGAATAACGGGTAAGTAGTAACACTGGGGTGCATTTCTCAAACGACCATCTGTCCTGTGTGTCTCAAGGAAATTGATGAGGTTAGCAATGAAAGCTTTGACAACTGCCCCAGCAATACCAAATATTCCAGCAAAACAGTCAAAAATTGCTTTTTTACAGAATATCGAGACTTCTTACTTTTTAAAAGGAGTGTTGGAAGGGTTTATTGACGGTATTTTGATTTTAACAGAGCAAGGGGAATTGCTACACGCAAATCAAACTGCTACAAAGATTTGCGATCGACTTCGCAAAGTCAGCGACAAACACAACTTGGTGCCAGAGGAAATTTGGCGTGTTTGCCAGTCCCTGATCGAGAGTCGCGATTTATTTCCGGATCGAAAAATGACGATCGAGTCGGAAATCTCCAAGGGAGACTCGATCGATTTTCGTGTGCGAGTGAGATGGCTGAAGTTAGAGCAAATTGAGCGTCCTTGCTTGTTGGTCACTCTGGAAGATCGTCATCAGTCCCTCCAGAGGATAGTAATTAACGATGCCTACCTATACAATTTAACGCCTCGCGAAGGCGAGGTTTGGTTACTTTATCGAGCTAATTACTCCTATAAGGAGATTGCAGATAAACTGTATATTACGCTGAATACCGTCAAGAAGCACATGAAGAATATTCATGCCAAGCGAAAGGCTTTCTCCGATTTAGAAATGTAGACATTTGACGAGTTATATGCTATTAGCGAGATTGCAGTCGCAGCAATTCGCGATCGATGCGTTGCTTGAGCGTCGGATCGGAATTTTGGCCATCGCGAATCTCAAGGAAGCGCCCAACGGAAAATTGATTTGCTTGGATAGTCTGTCGGGAAAAATCGCAGAACTGTTTCACTTCATCCCGGATATTCGCAGGGAGAGATTCCACTTTTTCTGGCGGATAGCAGTTAATATCGGGAACGTTTCCACCAGTTCTAGCTTTAATTTCTTCAACGACAGCTTGACGCCTTTTTTCAATTGCAAAGCCAGCACGAGCAAACCTGCTCACTTCATCATCGCTTACCGCTTGCGCTGTAGCCGCAGAACTGAACATCAGAGTCGGGGTACTGGCAGACAGATCGGGAGTTACTGAGCAGAGCAAACCCAGCGTCGAGAGCAAAGCCACAACGATCGATTTGGATAGCATCCGGTTCGGGTAAAGTCGAGAAATTTCAACAGAGGAGTTCGTCATGGTTGGATGAGTTCGACAACTAGCGCACTGATGGTTTCAATTGTTTTGAACTATTTTCGGGCTGTGAAGTTCCACCATTCGGGTGATGACCGACTACTTACAGATGTGACAGAGTTGTACCACTGCAGTTTGCAGGGCCGCCGTTGGCTCTGCCCCTTGCTTGAGGCTAACTTCCAAATCTAACAGTACGGGTAAAGTCTCAGAAAGTTTTTGCAAGCTAACAGATCTGACCTCTTGTTGCAGAAAGTGAATGCGTTTGGGGTTGCTGACTTCTGCGGCGGCGGCGATCGCTTTTTCATCGCGCACCCCTGCATCCATCATCAGTCTCACCCATAACCAAGTGCGAAATAGTCCGATCGCAGTCGCCACAATTCTTAAAGCTGGCTCGTTGCGATTAATCAAATCGGCGACTAACCCCAACGCTTTGGCTGCATCGCCACTACGAATAGCAGCGACTAATTTCAAGCTATTTTGGGTGTTAGCGGTCACCAGTCCAGCTATAGTATCGGCATTGAGCGGTTGTTCGACACCCGCTCCGAACATCTGCAATTTTTTCAATTCGCCAAATAGTAGCCGCGTATCGTTACCAACAGACTCCGCCAACAATTCGATCGCATCTTCGGTTAGCTTCACCCCAACCTCTTGTGCAGCTTCTCTGACTTGCTGTCCGATTTGGTCTGTCTTCCAAGGCGGAATCGGCGAAAACTCGCGGCTATCAGCGTATTTTTGGACTAGCTTGGTAGACTTAAGTCTGCCATCCGGTTTGTTGCGGCTTGTGATCAAGAGAACGGAAGATTCCGGTATCACGGGCAAAGTGCGCTCCAGTTCCGCCAACAAGTCTTCCGAACAGTGCTGGAACAGAGTCGGATCTACCAACCAGACCAAACGCCGACCCGCCCCAAAAGTCGGCGTCATGGCTAGATTTAAAGCCTGGATCGCTGCATCTGGTTGTTCGGGAGATATTTTGTCATAGTTAAAACTAGCCCATTGGGGATCGAGTACAGATTTCCGTAACTTGGTAACAGCTTGTTCGAGCGCGAAATCATCCTCACCCCAGTAGAGGTAAATTGGCATAAAGAGTACGTTGATCCTTGGTCATCGGTCATCGGTCATCGGTCATCGGTCTTGTCATCAGTCAGCGGTCGTAAAAAAACAACTAACAACTGACAACTGACAACTGATAACTGACAACTGACAATAACTCTGACAGCTACCTAAAATCTATCCCAGTTAATACGCGAGGCTATCAAGGTTGGACGAGAATTATCAAACTTACTTAAATCGGGTGGCACGGATGATGCTACCGGAAACTTACAGAACCCAAGTACAATACATTCAGGAATCGCCAAAGTTTAAGCCGCTTCCAGAGGGTGGATTCCAGGCTGTTTCGTTTCCCGGTTATACGACGATCACCCCGCCTTCAGAGGAAGATTCGGAAAATATTGCTTTTTATACACACTTAAAGGATTGCCAAGAGCAACTTTTGCAGGAATTAGACCCAGGTCTGTTGGTCGCAGTGCCGCCCGCAAGCTTTCATTTAACTTTAGCAGACTTAATATGGGACGGTGCTTACCGGGACGCGAACGAAAATCCTGACTTTCAGGTGCAGTTGCGGCATACGATCGGACAAATCTTTCAGCACTCCCAACCCGTAGTGGGTGGAGGAATTCCGATTCGATGGCAGTTGCTGGGGTTGATGTTGATGCCCAGAGCGCTGGCAGTTTATTTGTTGCCGGCAGATGAGTCATCTTACGATCGCATTGTCAAACTCCGCCAAGCGATGTATCAAAATCGCGATTTGATCGCTTTGGGAATCGAACAGCAGTACCATTTTACAGCCCATGTCACTCTGGCCTATTTTGGCGAGGTATCCCCCGATCTAGACCGCGATCGTCTCAGCACTACTCTTTCTCAATTCAATCGGCGATGGCTGGAAAATCCCCCAGAACTTGTCGTCAAAAGAGCTGAACTGCGGAAGTTCGATGATATGACGCGCTACTACCGCGAAGCTGACTGGCCAGTACTCGAATTTTAGATTTTAAATTTGAGATTTTAGTTTACAATCCAAAATCTAAAATCCAAAATCTAAAATTCCTATGAGTTTGCCGATCCATCCCATTATGGAGCAAAGTTTTGCGGTAATTGACCGCGAAATCGGCTCCCATAACTTTAATCCAGCCGAATATGCGATCGTGCGGCGGGTAATCCACAGCTCGGCTGACTTTGAGTTCAAACATCTGATCCGCTTCAGTCCGGAAGCAATTGCAGCGGGAATTGCCGCTATCCGCAGTCGCGTGCCGATCGTTACAGATGTGGGGATGGTCAAACAAGGGGTTGCCGGGTTGGTAGGCCAAACTTTTGGCAATCCCCTCATTAGTGCGGTGGAAAAGGCAAAGGAAGCTCTGCCGGGAAAAACGCGCACGGAAACGGGCTTATTGCAATGCTGGCAGGAATTTCCAGCAGCGATTTTTGCGATCGGCAATGCCCCGACTGCTTTATTGGCTCTTTGTACTGAGTTGCGATCGACATCGATACAACCAGCTTTGGTCATAGGAGCCCCTGTCGGCTTCATCTCTGTGGTAGAGTCAAAAGCGGTACTTGCACAAACGCCAGTACCTCAGATTCGGATCGAGGGTCGTAAGGGTGGCTCGACCGTTACTGCCGCGATCGTGAATGCTTTAATCGTACTAGCTTGGGAGCAAGAGAGCAGCGGAATAGAAAATTTTCAATTTTCAATTTCCGATTGAAAGAGAGCGATCTCATCTGTGTTCATCTGTGTTCATCTGTGGTTAAATTCAAACTAACGATAATACCGGACAAAATATCAAATGCAAAAAACCAAATTGAAATGACGGTGCATATTGTTGGCATTGGCTTAGATGGCGCAGCTGGACTGACAGAAACAGTACGACAAATTGTAGATCGGGCGACGGTGCTGGTGGGAAGCGATCGCCACCTCAGTTATTTTTCCCATCATGCCGCCGATCGCATTCTACTGGGCGATTTCACGGTCACAATTCGTCAAATTCGCCAGCGCCTCTCTACTGGCGAAGTTATTGTAGTTTTGGTTACAGGAGACCCGTTATTTTTTGGTTTGGGGCGTCTGCTGTTGATGGAACTGCCGACAGAACTGCTCAGTTTTCATCCTCATCTCAGTTCTATTCAATTAGCTTTCAACCGCATTAAAGTTCCCTGGCAAGATGCTTGCGCCATTAGCGTTCACGGACGCGCTTTTGACGAGCTTATCCTAGCTTTGCAGCAAGGTGTGGAGAAAGTAGCGGTGCTGACGGATGATTCTCACAGTCCTAGTGCGATCGCTCGTCTTTTGCTATCTTTAGATTTACCCAGCCAATACCAATTCTGGATCTGCGAAAATTTGGGCGGTGTGGATGAACGAGTGCGGTGTTTGCCGATCGCAGATGTGTTAGAGGAAACATTTGCACCGCTGAATGTGGTGGTTTTACATCGTCAAAAGGAATTAACTGCCGGAGAGTTGAATTTACAAAGCTTACCGATGCTGGGATTGCCGGATTCTAGTTTTGCCAGTTTTAGCGATCGTCCGGGCTTGATGACCAAGCGAGAAATTCGTACCCTCATTTTAGCAGAACTAGCTTTACAACCGGGGCAAACAATTTGGGATGTCGGAGCGGGGACAGGCTCTGTATCGATCGAGATTGCTCGCTTATTTCCTACTTCTTCAGTGTATGCTGTTGAAAAAACATCTGCTGGCACAGCACTGATTGAGGAAAATTGCCGACGATTTCAGGTCAGCAATGTCATTTCCATTCACGGCAAAGCACCTGATATTTTGTATCGTTTAGCGCAGCCCGATCGCATTTTTATCGGTGGTAGCGGCGGTAATTTAATTGAGATTTTGGGTATCTGCGGGGGTCACCTAATTTCTGATGGCGTATTGGTGTTGGCTTTAGCTACTATAGAACATTTGAATATAGCTCTCAAATGGCTGAGCGATACTGGTTGGAATTACCAGTTGTTGCAAGTGCAGCTATCGCGATCGGTGTCTGTAGGATCTTTGACTCGGTTTGCCCCTTTAAATCCCGTCACGATTATAACGGCTAGAAAAAAATGAAGTATTCTATAATTATACCCAAGCGTTCGACACCGCATTGGTACTTGCTGCGCTCGGTTTAACCCACGAACGCTGGACAATCAATTATTAACCTTCAAACTTTCCCAGAAACCTACTTCTATTACCGAAGCAGCTTTTCCTCCTCCTTCTTCTAAATGTTGGCGATAATTTTGCAATAATTCCTGCATTTTCTGAGTGCGATACTGAGGAGATATTTCTCTTAAAGCTTGTCGCCAGTGACTATCTGTGGGTGGCTTGCCAAAACCAGCTAAATATTTGGCTTCTTTTACCAGTTTATCCAATTCTGCACCGGAAAATCCCTTGCTATTTTCTACTAAAAATGTTAGTGTATTTGCAGGTATAGGTGGCAGTTTGTAGGCAGCAGCGCGTTTGACAATAATTTCGCGACGTTCTTCTGTATTGGGTGGCATAATAATAAAAATTTCGTCAAATCTGCCAGCGCGAAATAGTTCGGCTGGTAGTTCTTTTCTATTATTAGAAGTAGCGATAAAAAAGATAGGGTATTGATGTTCGTTGAGCCAAGATAGAAAAGTGCCGAATTGTCTGGTATCGCCACCTATTCCAGCGAAGGCTTTTTCGATTTCATCCATAAATAGGATATTGGGTGCAGAAGCTTCGATCGCTCTTAATGCTTGGAAGGTATTACTTTCTGATTCGCCTACCCATTTTGACTGCAATCGAGATATTTCAAAGTTGATTTGGGGAACGCGCCACTGTTGTGCGATCGCTCTAGCAATGAAAGTTTTTCCACAGCCGGGATATCCTTCTAATAGTATAGCACGCGGTCGCATTTGTGGGTGAACATCTTGCTCGAACCATTGTTGGCGAGTTACGATCCAATCTTTAATTTTTTGCAATCCACCTACTTCATTTAATCCCTGTCCTTGCGGGTCGAAATATTCCAAAACTCCTGTTTTGCTGATTTCTTGTTTCTTCACTTCTAAGATTAATTCTCCTGCTTGACTGGGATATTCCCAAAGATTTCTGGTAGTAATTAATTTAGCAGTTTGGCTAGCAGCTTGCAATGGCATTCCTTGCGCTTGTTCTGCGAGGCGTCTGGCTTCTTCATCGGGGAGATTATATTTGGAAACGGCGACTCTAAATACATTTTGATATAATTCTTCACCGCTGGGGAGGGGTAAGTCTAAAATGTGAATGCTGTTGCGAAGAATAGGGGGGATTTGCCAATCGGAACCGATGACAATTAAACTCATTCTAGGGCGGGGTCTTTTTTGGTCGATCGCGATGATTAATTCTTTTAATTGTCGCGCTAAAAGATGAGAATTGGGCTGGACAAAGATTGACCAATCTGGTAAGATATAAGTATGTTGGTTGGGAAAATTTTCGATCGCTTGTTTTTCTAATATTTCTGCTAAGAAATTGAGAGCGTGCTGGATGGGATCGGTTTTAGTTGGGAGGGGAGAAGAGATGATTTCCCAAACAGCTTTTCCCGGTTCTCCGGTACGTTTTTGGAAACCATTATTGCTGCTCCATCTGGCTAATTCGCCATCGGGTATATCGGCGGAATAGGTAAGGGATTGATGAGATGCGATCGCGCAATTTACTGCTCTCGTTTCTTCAGCGGAACGGAGGAAAATTAGAGGATATTGGGAACGGAGTAAATCTTCTAATTCTTGTTGGCATTTTTGGTAGGGAAGTGGGGGTTGCATTATGAGTAATAGGATTTTTTTTACCGCAGATGAAGACAGATGAACGCAGATGTAATTAAGATTTCTTAGGTACGTAGTTGCGCTTTAGCACTAAAGCGCAACTACGTACCTAGAATAATACAAATTGGGTTAAAATTCGGCTTGATTGGTATCACTTTCATAAGATATGCTGGGAGATGATTTAGGTGTATAATTAAAGATGTCGCTAGGTTTAGAATTGGGGGGAATGGGAGTTGGGGGAGGGGTCATCGCATCTGGGGGTAAATCGAGTGCGATCGCGCTATATTTCCTTCCTTCTTTGATATCGCCAATCCATTCATCGATCAATTTTTTAAACTGCGCGTCTTCAATTTGATAGATACCTTGTTCTTGGAGACATTGGCGCAAAAGAGATTGGTGTTTTTCTAAGCGAAAATAGTCTTCGGGATAGTCTTCGTGAGTACCCGTCAGTGTAACAGGTAATCGGATTTCTTGATGGGTAATTTTGATAACGGCGACGTATTCTGGCATTTTTTAGGAGTTTAAGTTGCGAAAAGAAGAATCTTTCAATTGCTTGCTCCACCATATAAATGGTATCATGGTTCCTAACCCTAATATCAGAATACTTCCCAGAATGGGTAAGCGTTCTGGTAAAGGGAGAGCGATATAATCAAAAGTATCTAAGCGGTAAGGTTTTGGATCGGATTTAACATTTCTTAAACCGCGATAAGGTGAGTTTACTGA
>NZ_JACJUP010000230.1:0-7325 GCF_014748295.1 Planktothrix sp. FACHB-1355
GGGAGTGGGGGAGTGGGGGAGTGGGGGAGAAAAGAACAACAGGTAACTTGCGATCGATCATCTTACGGCGGAAAGGGAGTAAACGAAGTTGCTGTGCAAACAGTCGCATCTTTAAAAGAGACTAACCAGGCATTGACTCAATTGGATGAAACTGCTTAAATATTCAAGAATATCATTTCCAATTCAGTGTCATTTTGATGGCAGATTAATAATCAGAATACACTTTTTATCCTATGGAAATCAACCATATTGTAAACATTATCCAATATTATAGCACCCGCATCGGCAGTCAAGGCATTCTGAATTACACCAAACCGTTGATTCTAAAGACTTCTTCCCCTAATCCCCAATCCCAAGGCCCCAGTCCCTAGCTATATGTCAAATAAAAATTATTTAGTTACCAAATCCTCAAGGAAAATCCCCCTACGGGCAGCGCTGATTGTCCCGTTCGTACTGCAAACAACTGCTGTGGTAGGGCTAATAGGATATATCTCGTTCAAGAACGGACAAAAGGCAATTAACAATGTTGCTGCTCAATTGCGTAACGAATTGAATACTAGGATCGAAAACCAAATTAAAGCTAATGTTGAGATACCCCCTAAAATAGTTCAACTCAATGCCAATGCCTTAAGTAGGGGCGAAATCGATATCATTAACGGCAAAGGGGAACAACGCTTTTGGGAACAAGTAAAGCTGTTTCCATCCATTAGTTATACATATTGTGGCAGTCAACAAGGTGGCGAAGCATTTGGCGTATTGGTAGATCCGAACAATCCGCAAAAATTGGAGATAAAGATGAGCAATGCTGCCACTAATTATCGATATAATAACTACAGTCTGGATAGCAATGGCAATCGTACTGTTTTAAATAACAAAGAAACAAACCGATATGATGCTCGCCAACGCCCTTGGTACAAAGCCGCAGTCGCAACAGGAGGACTTACCTGGAGCGAAGTTTATCTAGACTTTTCGACACTACTGCCCACTATTACTTCTAGTATTCCTGTCTACGATAAAACGAATAACTCCTTAATTGGAGTCTGTGCAACCGATCTGTTTTTACCTAGAGACCTCAGCCAATTCCTGAAAACATTGAAAATAGGTAAGTCGGGGCAAACCTTTATCATCGAAAGCTCTGGAGTGCTAGTCGCCAGTTCGACAACTGAGCCGATAACGAGTGGCAGCGGTGAAAACACAAAACGCTTGAAGGCAACGGAGAGCAATAATGCTTTAGTGCGAGCTACGGGAGAGTATTTGCGCGATCGCTTCTCTAACCTAAACCAAATTCAAACTTCACAGCAACTAGAATTTGTCGTCAATGGAGAACGGCAATTCTTGCAAGTGACTCCCTTCAAGGATGGTAAAGGATTAGATTGGCTAATCGTGCTGATTGTCCCCGAATCAGACTTTTTGGAAGAAATCAATGCCAACAACCGGATAACAATTTGGTTGTGCGTGCTGGGGTTATTAGCAGCGATCGCGATCGCCATTGTCACCGCACAATCGATTAATCGCCCCATATTGCGAATTGCCCAAGCCTCAGAACAGATGGCGGATGGCAACTTCGACCAGGAAGTAGCATCCAGCCATATTGGGGAACTCGAAAGACTGTCCAACTCGTTCAACAAAATGGCCACACAACTGAAAACCTCCTTTTCTAAACTCAATTCGGTCATCGAACAAGCCAATCAAGTCAGTCTTCAAGTCACCGCCTCCACCAGCCAAATCGCTAACTCAGGCAAGCAACTAGAAGCAAGCGCCCTCCAGCAAGCCAGTTCCACCAGCGAAGTCAATGCAACAGCGCGTAGTATTGCTAACACTTCCGGGCAATTAGTCAAAACAATGGAAAATGTCACCCAAAAAGCGATCGTGACGGCACAAGCAACCAGTAATTCTCAAAAAAGCCTCCAAGAAATGGCGGCGGCGATGGGGGATTTAGCTTCAGCGACCAACGTGATTTCTGCCCGATTGCGGGTGATGAATGAAAAAGCCAATAACATCAATAGCGCCGTCAACCGAATTTCGGACGTAGCCTATAAAACTAATTTAATCTCCCTCAACGCCGCGATTGAAGCGGAAAAAGCCGGGGAGTACGGAGCGGGTTTTGCGGTGGTAGCCAGAGAAGTGCGACGATTGGCAGATAACTCGGCGGCAGCGTCCCAAGAAATTGAAGAAGTGGTCAAAGAGATTCAATCTTCTGTTTACAAAGGCGTCATGGAAATGGATAAGTTCAGCCATCAGGTCGGATTTCACGTCGAACTGGTGGGTCGCATCAGCCAGCAAATTACGCAGGCGATCGAGCAAGTGCAGAGTCTGACACCAGAATTTGAACAAGTCAGTCAAACTGTAGAAGCACAATTTGAGGGGGCACAGCAAATTAGTGTGGCCATATCGAAGTTAAGTCAAGCGTCTCAGCAAACTGTGGCATCTTTACAACAAACTAATCAAGTACTTGACCAATTAGATAATACCGCTCAAGTATTGCGGGAAATTATTTCCAGTTCGGTGGCCTCGTAATCCCAAATGCGCTGCGATTATTCTCATTATTCAAAGGTGGGGTAATAGGAGAAAAAGATTGTGGCTGAAAAAGAAAGTAGCAGACCCGGATTTGGTATCGTCGGTTGCTATATACTCTACAAAACGAATGACAA
Organism: Planktothrix sp. FACHB-1355; assembly: GCF_014748295.1. Taxonomy (NCBI): domain Bacteria; kingdom Bacillati; phylum Cyanobacteriota; class Cyanophyceae; order Oscillatoriales; family Microcoleaceae; genus Planktothrix; species Planktothrix sp. FACHB-1355. Next base: position 2,652 of record NZ_JACJUP010000230.1, read on the forward strand.
AGCAACACACAATTGCAGATTTAGGGTGCGTTAAGGCAGTGTAACGCACCCTAAAAAACGATTAGGGCTGACTGCTGAAATTAGAGCGTTGCTGTTGGTATAAACCCAGAATTCTCTGACTGTAGTCGGCTGCTCTTTCGCTATTGTAAAGATTGGCATCGCCAGTTAACCACCAAGCTGCGACACGTTGGACAGCTAATGACTCATCGTTACCGATGGCGCGAAACTGCCTGTTGAGTTCGCGTCGCATAATACAGGCGACCGTATTGCGTGCCGCAGTTGCATCGGCGTCAAATTGTGCAGGTGTCAGTTCCCGTCCGACACATTGTTTTGTCCAGCTGGGAATAATACCGGGCGTGACTTGCCATGCGCTGTAAAGTCCATCGTTAGGTTTGACTTTGCCAGCTACAGCGACGCGCAGCGCTTCCACCATTGCTGCTACTTGGCTATCGGAAACTTCTACATTTGATGATGAACTAGCTGGAGATAGACTAGATGGTGGAACGATCGTCGATCGCTGTTCGGAAGCGCTAGAACCGCGTGCCTGCTGCTGGTAGAAACCGACAACTTTCTCGACATAAGCAGCAATTGCGCCACTGTCGCATCCTGTAGGTTTGCCACTCATCCACCAACAAGCAGTACGGCGGACTGCGGCGGTTTCATTTCGGTTAGCGGCGCTAAATTGGCTGTTTAACTCTCTTTGCATAATACAGGATACGATCGTTCGCGCCGCCGTTGGGTCAGACTCGAATTGTTGCGGCGTGAGTTCCTGTCCGATACATTGTTTAGACCAAGTGGGGATAATTTCTGGTTTGATTTGCCATTGGCTGTAAAGTCCATCATTCGTGGTAGGAGTGCGGGGTGCAGCTAACCGCAAAGCTTCCACCATTGCCGCTACTTGGTTGTCGGAAAGTAAGGCAATGGATGAAGATGAAGGGGTAGCGGTTTGAGTTTGAGTGTTTGCTGACGAACGCCGATGAGAAGATGGGCGTTGCGCTGGCGGGTTAGTTCCTGGCGCTGATTGCTGATAGAAACCGGCAACTCTTTGCACGTAAGTAGCAGTTGCACCGCTACCACAACCTCCGGCGTTGCCAGTCATCCACCAGCACGCCACGTTGCGTACAGATGCGGTTTCGTTGTTGTTGGTAGCGCGAAACTGCTTGTCTAGTTCCCGTCGCACGATGCAGGCGACGGTGTTGCGTGCGGCGCTTGCATCAGACTCAAATTGAGCGGGGGTGAGTTCCCGTCCGACACATTGTTTTGTCCAGCTGGGAATGATGCCCGGTAAAACTTGCCACTGGCTGTACATCCCATCATTGGGACGGTTGGGTGGTGCTGCTTGGCGCAATGCTTCCAGCACTGCATTCACTTTGGCATCGGAAACTTGTGCTTGCGCTGGTACTGTCCACAGTCCGAGGCTGGCAATCAGTCCGCTGAGCAGTAGATGTTTGGCTTGCCCGATAACTTGGAAACTCATAACCGATACTCAGTTTTAATCCGACTGTTCTTACCGAAGATTTACTATACACTTTATCTACTATTCCCATTGCGGGGTCAAATTAGGTAGCAATTTTTTCCAGTTATCCAAAAATTTTTCCTGCCAGGGTATTAGCTTCGAGGCTTTAACTACTAGGGCAATTGATTTTTTCTTGCGAATTCCAATCACAAATCTTGACAATACACTCGTTGCCGAACTGTCTATAAATTCTAGAGCCTGTAGGTTTATTGTCATCATCGGCAATTCTAGCGCCAGCGCCTCATTAAGTAACTGCTCTATAGCTTTGTAGTCAGCGATTGTCCCTTCCCGCAACAAACCCTGAAAATTCACTGTTGTCGTTTCTGCCTCGTACCATACCCTGTAGTCATCAGTTTTAACTTCCATTCTCTTTCAGCCTGCTATTTATCGTTTAAATAATCTACCATCAGTTGGTTGCTAACTGCACCATTGTGGTAACGCTAGTAATTTCAGGTTCTTTACTAACTGTCTCAAATTTCCAGCCCAATTTAGCCTCATAATCATTAAGGATGCTCAAGAAACCTAACTGCGATTCCTCACTCTTCTCTTCAGCGCCTTTTTCCAACTGACGGAAATAGAACTCAGTAACATCAGAATCGCTCAGCTCGTTAATAAAGTTATTCAACTTATCTAAAGTTTTTTTATTAACGCAATTTTTGCTGACAAATACCAAATTGCGTTCCAGCAAGTAAATCGCAAATCTAAGGGGATATTTGCCTAATTCGTAATTATATTTTATCGAGTTTTCCAACAACTCATTAGCAATGTAATTAGCAGCGCTTTTAAGTTGGAGTTGCTTTTGAAAAAAAAATATATCTTCTTCTTCTTTAAATGTAAAAAAATTTGCTAAATATTCAGCCATAAAAGCCATAGATAGATATCTTGTTTGCTTGCGCTTTGTCATGGGTACAGCGTGCATAAAAAATTCCATCATAAATATTTTACTATCATCCAATACATCTTCTATGAAATTTCCAATTATTTGAGACATAGGCATTTGAGATAATGTTAGTTTTGAGTGTTGTAAAAATTAACAAATGGGAACAAAAGCGAATACTTGAAGCCAATTAGGCAAATATTTACTTTTGTTTTAGCACGACTAATGTAATATCGTCAAAAATCTTTTGGGAACCGATATGCCGCCGCAGATCATCAACAATCGCTTGTCTAATTTCTGCTGCGGAAAAAGAGTGGTTGCATTTGACTATTTCGCATAAGCGTTCTAGTCCGTATTGGTGGCGATCGATATCGAACGCTTCTGTAACTCCATCTGTATATAATACTACCACATCCCCTGAATTGAGTTGCACTTCTTCGGACGAGATAAAATCGGCAATATCCTCCTCTAAAGCAATGGGAAAGCCGAGATTTCGCGTATCGATTCGCTCTAATTCACCGCTAGCACGCACGATGATTATCTCTTCATGTTGACCGCTAATTCTCAAAGTGCCATTAGCGTAATCTAGTAAAGTTAGAGTTAAATTTCGATAGGGATTGATTCGTTGAGCGTTGCCATAAATTGTGCGGTTGAGAATGTCTAGAAATTGCACTGGGTCAGTGCGATCGCTTTCCTGTAATGTTCTGACTGCGGTTTGCGTCATCAACATCAATACCCCACTTTCTAACCCATGTCCAGTGACATCGCCAATGCCTATTTTGACTTTGCCATCTCGTTGCAGTATATCATAATAATCCCCGCCCACTTCATCGGCTGGTTCCATAAATCCCGTAATTTCTAATCCTTCAATTGATTCTAATTCCGATTGTTTGGGTAAAATCATTTGTTGGAGTTGTTTGGTAACTTCTAGCTCAGATCTCATACGGAAATTTTCTGCTTTGAGGAGTTCATTTAGAGCGGTGATTTCCTGATTTGCTTTAGCGAGTTGGGCGGTGCGTTCTTTAACTTTGTCGTCTAGAGTTTGATAGAGTCGGGCATTTTCAATCGAGATAGCAGCTTGTCCCGATAACAGTTGTAAAACTGACAATCTATTTGGTGTAAAAGCGCCTGTGGTCAGATTATTCTCTAAATAAACAATACCGCTGAGTTGAGAGCGATCGATCAATGGCGCACATAAAAGAGATTTAGTTTGGTGCTGTTTTATGTAAGGGTCATTAGTAAAATTACCCTCACCAGTAGCATCATTCAAAACCACTGTTTCCTTCGTGCGGACAACATAATTGATAATTGCTATTGGCAGACGATTCTCTAGAGGAATTGATTGCAATACTGTGATGTTATCCGAATCTACCTCTCCACAAGCTTCAATCTGCAACTTGCCCTCAGTTTCCAAAATTAAATATCCAGTTTGCGCTCCTGCATTTTCCATCAAAATTTTCATTAATTTGGTAAGTAATTTATCCAGCAAAATTTCGCCAGAAATCGCTTGAGAAGCTTTCATTACAGTGGCTAAATCCAAAGCTGAGGCTGACTGACTACCAGTTGTAGTAATGTTAGGGTTATTTATCGTATGGCTAAAAGTAAGGTTGTTCGCTGGAGATGATTTAGGCAATAAATACGGGTACTTTACTTCCAAATCCTCTACCTTTGCCTTCGCTCCCCAGCGCACATAGCCGTAGTGAGCCTCTTTCATATAAGTTTGGGCAAACTTATCCATACCACGCGCTTGATAAAACTTTGCCGCTAACTCATAAGCTAATGCTTCCTCTTGGATAAATCCGTTATCTCTTGCTCCTTTAATAGCTCGCTCGTAAAAATCCATTGCTGCCACAACTTGCCCCAATACTCGTGCTTTCTCAGCCTCTACTAAATCGAATTTATGCAAAAAATTCATTGGGGCATGATGCGCCCATTTCTGCATCTTTTCTTGGTTAAGATTAATCCGATTCAACCAAGCCTCTTGCTCGGAATTTGAACCATCAGCAAATACAGCTAAATGCACGAGAGAATCATAGAAATGAAAGATAGGTACAACGACCATTGCGATTACACCATCTAAATACTCTTCTGCTCTCAAAGCATTTTCTATGGCTAGACTATATTCACCAAATAGATAACTTAAAATAAGTTTATTTAAATAAAGCAAGTGCAGTCCTAATCGGTCATTTGCTTGCATAGCAAGGGGTAGCCATTCCTCCTCGTTGTAGGCATCACCGATTAAAAAGCGAGGATTTTTAGACCGACCCAGAAGGTTAAGGAC
>NZ_JACJUP010000231.1:0-7404 GCF_014748295.1 Planktothrix sp. FACHB-1355
TCAGTTAACTTTATCCCACGCCCTGCCAATAATCCCGCCGTGCTAGCCAATGTAGATGATATTAATAATAACGTTGGCTTCTGGCTACCGCAAGCAGATTTTCGCATTCCCGAACGGCTAAGTCCAGGCTTCGAGCAATTTTCCGATGCCGAACTCGAAGCTATTTATGCAGATCAAGTACGTACTTTCATCGATTATCAAACTCGGTTAGCTCTGCGAGCAATTCAACAAAATCCAAATGCCGATTTGGTAATGACTTATTTCGAGCAACCAGACGGTTCACAGCATCAATTTCTGCTTACCGATCCTCGCCAACCAACTGATTTCAAAGATCCTTATTCTATCGGTTCCGGTCAAGACCCACAAAAAATCGCTCGTTACCAAAAATACGTACAGACAGCTTACAAAGCAGCTAACGATGCAGTTCAGAAAATTATCGATGCTGTGGGAACTGATGCTGCTGGCGTTCCCAACAGTAATATTATGGTCGTTTCCGATCACGGTTTTGCACCATTCCACACGGCAGTCAGTATTAATAATATTTTGAAAAATGCTGGCTTCGATTCCAGCAAAGTCCGGGCGGTTAGTAGTGGGCCAGCAGTTAATATTTATATTAATTTGCAAGGACGAGAACCAAACGGTACGGTTACTTCTTCTGAGTACGTCCAATTGCAACAACAAGTAGCGGAAACTCTTAAAAGGATTGTAGATACTAATTCTAATTACGTACAGACAACGACAAATATTTTCGATAAAGTTTACACGAGGCCAGTACCTCCTAACCCTACAAGTGCAGACATTATTAATGCAAAAAGCGAATTTATCGGTCAAGATAGCGGCGATGTTTTTGCACTTTTGAAGTTGGGATATAACTTCGATGGAATTCAGAATCCCTTAGTACGACGCAAAGATGATTTTGGCGCAGATAATCCTATTTTTTCAGTGCCTAACTTTTATGGAGCGCACGGTTACGATCCGACGCTGAATGAAATGAAGGCAATTTTTTACGCCGCAGGGCCAGATATTGCTAAAGTAAATCCCGGACAGGTTCGTAATATCGATGTTGCACCCACAATTAATCAATTGTTGAGTGTTAATTCTGCTCCCACAGTACAAGGAAACCCGATTAATATTCAACCGAAAACTATGACAGAATTGAAAGGATTTGCACTTTTACCCGCCGATACTTTTGCTGGTGGCCCACCATCAGGAGCGAAAGCACCCGACTTAGGTGGCCCCTTCCCCGGACAACCAGTTCAAGGATTTAGTGGCGTGCAATTTGCAGATAAAGATTCCTACTGGTTTATGCCAGATAATGGTTTTGGATCTAAAGCAAATAGTCCGGATTTTCTGTTGCGGATGTATCGCCTTTCTCCTGGTTTTAAGGGGGTAGGAAATGGTGATGGTAAAGTAAAGATTGAAGAATTTATTTCTTTTTCCGATCCAGATAAGAAAATCCCTTTCCAAATTGTGAATGAAGGAACGCCGCAGCGGTTATTAACTGGTGCTGATTTCGATATCGAATCTTTTGTTTTTGCCAAAGATGGCACGATTTGGATCGGTGATGAATTAGGGCCGTATTTGTTACATTTTGATAATACGGGGAAACTATTAGAAGCGCCAATTGCTACGCCTAAATTTGAAAATGTTAATACTTTAACTGGGGAAATACCAATTGTCATTGGACATCGGGGTGCTAGCGGTTATCGACCAGAGCATACTTTGGCGTCTTATGAATTAGCGATCGATATGGGTGCTGACTATATCGAACCAGATTTAGTTTCTACCAAAGATGGTGTTTTGGTCGCTCGTCACGAAAATGATATTACTGGTACTACGGATGTTGCTAACCGCCCAGAATTTGCCGATCGCAAAACAACAAAAGTAGTAGATGGTCAATCAATTACGGGTTGGTTTACTGAAGATTTTACCCTAGCAGAATTGAAAACTTTGCGGGCGAAGGAACGTTTATCTTTCCGCGACCAAAGTTTTAACGGTCAGTTTCAAATTCCGACTCTGCAAGAAGTAATCGATTTAGCCAAACGGAAGAGTACAGAAAAAGGCAGAACGATCGGTATTTATCCTGAAACAAAACACCCGACTTATTTTCAATCTATTGGATTACCTTTAGAAGATCGCTTAGTAGATATTCTCAACAAGAATGGTTATACGGGGCCAGATGCACCCGTGTATATCCAGTCATTTGAAGTTAGCAACCTAAAATATTTAAATACGAAGACTGATGTACCTTTAGTTCAATTACTCGATGCTACAGATGTAGGGCCAGATGGCAAATTAATTGAAACCAAACCTTACGACTTTGTTGTTAGCGGCGACCCCCGTACTTATGGGGATTTAAGAACGCCTCAAGGATTAACAGAAATTGCTACGTATGCCGATGGAATTGGCCCTTGGAAGCGGATGATCGTGTCTGTTGATGCTAACAACAAAACGCTAACTCCTACTACTTTAGTGCCAGATGCTCATGCAGCAGTTTTACTGGTTCATCCTTATACTTTCCGCAATGAACCTACTTATTTAGCAACTGATTATAATAACAGTCCACAAGCGGAATACGACCAGTTTTATAAGTTGGGAGTAGATGGATTATTTAGCGATTTTTCCGATACTGCTGTTAAGGAACGCCAGCAATTGTTGGTTTCAGATTTAGTGCGATCTCCTGACAATTCCGATGTATTATCCGGTAAAGCAACTGCCAATCTCGGACGTTCCAGAGGTTACGAAGGATTAGCAATCAATCCCCAGAAAACTAAATTATACGCTCTCTTAGAAGGCCCGGTAACTGGCGATCCTCCAGATACCCTACGTATTAATGAATTCGATTTACAGAAACATCAATTCAGAGGAGCAGTTGGACGCTATCGCCTAGAAGCGGCAGGTAATTCGATCGGAGATTTCACGGTTATTAATGAAAACGAATACCTCGTTATCGAACGCGATCAAAATCAAGGAGATGCGGCGCGACTCAAGAAAATTTTCAAGATCGATCTCTCGAACAAAGATGCCAATGGTTATGTAGCGAAAGAAGAAGTAGCCGACTTACTAAATATTAAAGATCCGAACGACTTAAACGGTGATGGCAGTACCACTTTTCGCTTTCCTTTCGTTACTATTGAAGATGTGTTGGTAGTTGATAGTAATACTCTTTTAGTTGCCAACGATAATAATTATAAAGGTGGTACTGGTCGTCCGCCAGGGCCAGACCAAAATGAATTCTTGCTGCTGAAATTAGATAAATCACTGAATGTAGATTCGCGAGTGGGAGTTGGCGAAGTTCAACAAAGTACAAATAGCGATCGCTCTTTTCAAGGACTATTTGACCCGAAATATTATCTATCAGCTTATCCAGATGTTGCTGATGCGATAGCTAAAGGTTTGTTTAAAAGTGCCTACGACCACTTCATCCAATTTGGTATGGATGAAGGACGCAATCCCAGTTCCCTATTTGGATTGGGATATCTATCAGAAAATCCCGACGTTGCACAAGCAGTTGCTAATGGTCAACTTAAAAGTGGATTCGACCACTTTTTTCGCTTCGGCTATAAGGAACAGCGCAATATTAGTAACCAGTTTCGACAGTTTTTTGATGATAGTTATTATTTGGGTAATAATTCGGATGTGGATGCGGCGGTTAAGGCAGGGAAATACAAAAGCGGGCTGGAACACTACATCAAAGCGGGTTTAGCAGAAGGACGTGCTCCTAGTGCCAATTTTGCCACGTTTAACGATTTTTATTTAGCGTCTAATCCCGACATTGCTCAAGCGGTAAATCAAGGCTTGTTTAAGAGTGGAACGCAACACTTAATACAATATGGATTATTAGAAGGACGCGAACAATTAGCCCAGTTTAATATCATTTTAAATAATTTTAGTGCCGACTTTTATCGCCAGCATTATCAAGATCTCGCAGATGCGGTTACTCAAGGTAAAATCAGCAGTCCGTTAGAACATTTTATTAAGTACGGACTGAATGAAGGTCGAATTCCCAGCGCTAATTTTAATGGCAATTCTTACTTAGGTGAAAACCCAGATGTTGCTTTGGCGATCGCGCAAGGTAAATTTCAAAGTTCCTTTCAACATTACCTGCGTTTTGGTTATAAAGAAGGACGTGCTTCTGACGCAGTTGATTATACCGGAAATACCAGAGGTATAGATGTCAATTTAGCAACGGGGATTGCCAAACAAAATCAAACCACAACCGTACCTTTTGATAATTTACCTGCTCTCGCACAAACAGCAGCAGGTCAAACTATTAATCTAGGTGGGTTTTCTGGATTAACTTATGAAGGAAAAGCTGCTAACGGTAACTTAAAGTTTATCACTCATACCGATCGCGGCCCCAACACCGACCCAATCGATATTAACGGTGTTAGCTCTCGTCCTTTTCCATTACCTAATTTCCAGCCTAGTTGGATACGATTTGAAGTAAATTCAATGACAGGAAGCATAGCTAACTTTCAGCGGATTGGTCTTACCAATAAAGATGGAAAACCTCTAACTGGTCTATCGAACTTACAAGGGACAAGTGGACTTGCTAACAGCGATGAAGTACCTGTAGATGTGTTTGGAAAAACTGTAAATCGCGACCCGTTCGGTGTTGATTTGGAAGGGATTACTCGTGCTGATGATGGCACTTATTGGATGGTGGAAGAATACCGTCCTTCAATCCTACATTTCGATAGCAATGGCAAGTTAATCGAACGCTACGTTCCGCAAGGTGCTAACGCTTCTGGAGTAGTGACAGGTGTAGAAGCATTACCTAGTGTTTACGGTCAACGTCGCAACAACCGAGGGTTTGAAGGCGTTGCTTACCAAAATGGCAAAGTCTACGCTTTTATCCAGAGTGGCATTGATAATCCAGATGTAGCAAATGACAGCAATTCTCGCAATTCTTTGAACTTGAGAATTTTGGAATTTGACCCTAATACTAAAACTACAACGGCTGAATATCTCTATCGGATTGAAAGCTTAAGTAGCGATAAGATTGGCGATGCCGTATCTTTGGGTAATGGCAAATTTTTAGTAGTCGAGCGGGATGATAAATCGGGTGCAGGAGCTTTCAAGAAAGTTTATCAAATTGACCTCAATGGAGCCACAAATTTAAGTAAGGCAGATTTAACTAAATTGCCTGCGAGTAAAACAATTGAAACTGCCACTCTTGATGAGTTAACCGCAGCAGGTATTAAACCAGTTAGCAAACTATTGTACGTCGATCTAATTGCTGCTGGTTACGATCCAGGTGGCGATGCAAAAGTGGAAGGTTTGACTTTAATTGATAATAATACCATCGCTGTCATTAATGACAATGATTTTGGGATCGGTGGAGCAACTTTGGATACCAAAACAGGTCTTTTAAACCCCAGCAATTCTGGCTTGAAACCACTTTGGGGAATCGTTACTAATAGCACCGAACAAAGCAATGTCAGCAATGTTAATAAGATTACTGGCACTGCTTTTAACGATAAGTTAACGGGTAATAGCAGTGCTAATATTATTGAAGGTGGGGGTGGTAAAGATTCGCTTACAAGTGGAGGCGGCGCAGATATTTTCTCCTACACATCCCCCGCTGAAGGCGGCGACACTATCACCGATTTCAGCAGCGACGATAGAATTTATCTGAGTGCGGCTGGATTTGGTGGTGGATTGATTGCTGGTGTAGCTTTAAAAACAACCGCAGCACCTACGGGAGTTTTTGTTAGCGGTAATGCACCATCTGCTCTGGGTACGAGTGCTAATGTTTTATACAATACGACTACTGCTGTTTTGAGTTTCGACCCAGATGGTACGGGATCGCAAACGGCGATCGCGATCGCTACGCTATCAAATAAGTCTGTATTAACGCTAGATCGAATTGCGATCGTTTAGCAGACATTATCATATCCGAGCGAATATTCTAACTAAAAATGGCTAAAACCTTTATTTTGAGAGTATTGCAAGACCGATGTTTCCCAAACTCTTGCGGATACAATGGAAGAAACACCCCACGTCCAGTCAGACAACGCACATAACCCAATCCAAACTTAGTCCGCCTCATGACGAGCGGGCTGTATTGGGCAAAATAAGAACCAAGGTTTGTGCGATCGCTTACTCCCAACATGAATAACCTGTTTATTTATCTTTTTTAGATTTTTTTAACATATTTAAACCTGTGGAGAGAGGATTCTAAAATCAGCACTTAATACCTATGGTCGTTTTATAGTATAATTGTACTATAAAACTAGGTTTTTACGTATTAAATCAATTATTTAGTGTATAAATTAATACTCAAAATAACTAGATTTTTGGCCGATTTGTATATATATTTTTTTAAAGGTATATAAAAATAAAAATGGTAACTTTTATTTTCGTAGTAAACTATTATCTAAGTCAACTCAAAGTATATAGATAATGACCGCGAAAAAATTAGCCACGTTCCGGATTGACCCCGATGAATGGGAAGCTTTTCAGCAATGGGCTAAGCGCAACGGTACAACGGCATCTGCACTCCTGGTCGAATATATAGAAGAGTGTCTAGATAGGCCACCCACCAAACCTTCTGGTATCCGTCTCGAACAAATGGTTATCAATCTAACCAAACGTATAGATAGTATAGATAAAAGGTTGAGTTTACTGGAAACACCTTCTCATGTCCGTAGTGACGAAATTGTTTCATAACCGATTGCTTTTTTACAGACAAAACAAAGGTAGCTAGAAAACTCTTCAGAATTTTAACTAAAGAAATTAGTGCGATCGCAAAACACTTTTGGCTCCCAAGTGGCGTTCGTACTCGCACCTAAAAGCACTCGCTGGTACATTTTTATTCGCTTCCCCTACAAGCTGTAGTTCCACATTGCTTTGGTTAAAGCTAACCGCAGTTTTATTTAATAGCTAAAACTGTTACTTCGATAGAGAGCATTTTTTGCACTTAGCTACGAGAGCGAACTAATTTACGTTACAAATTAACTTGTATAAATTTATACTTTAATTTATTATTTATGCGAAATTATACTGAAAATGCAGTTTAGAGAAGAATTTAGGGAAGCGATCGCGCTCGGCAACCAGTTCCCAGAGAGAGTGCCAGTGTTGTAAACTTTGCTTAATGGTGCTTCTAGCTATTTATGGGTGCTATGAAAATTTTTGCTCCCCTGTGTAGCTCAACAGATGCTTTTTTTGACACGATTACTTAAGCCAACTCCCCCTCCCGATTCCATATTTTTTACCTGCGATCGCTAGTGGGGTTGGCCGCTCTAGTCAATATTTGTTTTGTATTATACTAATATAGGCGAAAAATGTCAAATGAGTTCTCCTTCTCCGTCAAATCAATTAAGTGCAATCAATCAAAGGCTGAAGGCTGGCCAAATTGGAGTAACAATTATCCAAAAAGGCAATCGTTTGTATTTACGA
>NZ_JACJUP010000232.1:0-7330 GCF_014748295.1 Planktothrix sp. FACHB-1355
TAGCATTGGGTGCGTCGCCGCGATCGGCTGTAGCTTGGTTGCAAACAAGTAAAGCTTATGCTTGGCTAAATGGCAAGGATTTTGTCACTCCCGATGATATTAAAACTGTAGCGCCGCCGCTATTGCGCCATCGTCTGATTTTAAGGCCGGAATCTCAGCTAGATGGGTTGCAAATTGATGCTGTGATTGCTTCGTTATTGAATCAAGTTGCTGTACCGAGGTGACTTTATTAACATTGCAATTTTTGGCATCTAGAAATACTTAGGAGGAATGACGCTGGGCAAATTGCCTTGAATCAGCTTGACAATTTGCTCAAATTGATATTGGTTAGCGAGTTCCATTAGACCAGTACCGAGTTGAGCGAGTTCTGGGGATAGTAGATCTACGAGTTTAGCGATCGCAGCATCATCTCCACATAGCGCAGCATCTTCTAATTGAGTCAGCCATTCTTCTGGCAATGCCGCCAAAAGCTTTGGATCGAGGGAACTTGCGGGAGAGGAAAGAGAGGATAGGGAAGAGGAATAGTTATCTTTTTCCTCTTCCCGATAGACATACTCTAAGCCCAGGTATTCCGCCATCTTGAGAAATAGGGTCTGTTCTCGGAAGGGTTTGCTGATGTAGTCGTTGCAGCCAGCTGTGAGGGCGAGGGTACGATCGCTCTGGGAAGCCTGGGCGGTGAGGGCAATAATAATACTGTTCTGTCCACCTTCCATTGCCCGAATTTGCTTGGTGGCTTCGTATCCATCTAGCACGGGCATCCGAATGTCCATCCATGTTAGGTCAGGTTGCCATTCTTGCCATAGTTGCACTGCTTCCTGTCCGTTGGTCGCTTCTTTTACCTGCAATCCCAATTGTGTCAGCAATCTGACCATCGGCAAACGATTTTCGGTGCGATCGTCAACTACCAAAATGCGATAATGCGGTTGACCGGGAGCTAACCCAATTACGAGGCGATCGTTCGGTTCGGGTGTAATATTAATTCCGCTAGTTGCGGTGACGGGAAGGGTAAAGGTAAATGTACTTCCCTGCCCTAAAGTGCTACTGACAGAAATTTCACCGCCCATCAGTTGCAAGAGTTTGCGGCTAATGCTCAGACCTAGCCCAGTACCGCTGGCCGATCGCTTTCCGGCTTGGGCTTGCACGAACGCATCAAAGATGGTATCAAGTTCTTCAGCCGCAATCCCTACACCAGTGTCAGTGACGGTAAACTGAAGAAGATGCCGAGTTGTAGTTGCTGTATCTGGATCGGAAGGCAGAGTTTTGACGTACAAAGTAATACTTCCCCGTTTGGTAAATTTGATCGCATTACTCAGAAGATTGATCGAAACTTGGCGCAGTTTTTGCGCGTCGGCAAGAATAAATTGGGGAACTTCAGGCGCAATCTCGAAATAAAGGTCAATTCCTTTAGAATTTGCTCGTTCTGCCAACATATTGCGGAGGGAATGCAGCAGCAAAATTAAGTCAAATTCGCTCTCTTCAATGGTGCTGTGTCCGGATTCGATTTTGGAGAGATCCAACACATCGTTAATCAAGCTCAAGAGGTGATCGCCACTGCGACGAATTGTTTGCAGGTCTTCTTGCTGGCTGGGAGTTAGAGAGGGGTCGCGAGTCATTACCTGGGCAAATCCTAGAATCACGTTGAGGGGAGTGCGTAATTCATGACTCATATTGGCAAGGAAGATACTTTTCGCCAAATTCGCTGCTTCTGCGGCTTCCATTGCCTGTCGCAGTGCCAGTTCTTTTTGCTTGCGATCGCTAATATCTTTCATGAAGCAGTAATGACCCAGGAATTGGTGCCGATCGTCGTAAGTTGCTACTATCACCAATTGTTTGTCAAAAATCGAACCGTCTTTGCGAATCCCTTTGGTTTCAACTTCAACTCTGCCGTCTTGCATCATCTGCCAATAGGCGGCAACCAGTTTTTCCAATTCATCGGGATGTACGGTATTTTGCCAGGGCATCCCGATTATTTCTTCTGGCTGATAGCCTGTCATGTCAGCATAAGCTTTATTGACGTAAAGGTAATGTCCTTGCCGATCCAGTTTGGAAATGCCGGAAAGGGCATTTTCCATCACGTGACTCATTTCTCGCAGTTCTGCTTCTGCTTGTTTGCGATCGGTGATATCTTCTGAAAAACCAAGCAGATAATCCGGTTGATTCCGATCGTCATAAATGGGAATCTTGACGGTATGCAGCCAACGTTTACCGAGATTGTGACTATCGATGACTTCTTCGCGAATATCTTGGACAGTGCCCTTGGCAAAGACTTCTTTATCTTTTTGGAAGAAAAAGTTTGCTTGTTCGATAGGAAAAAAGTCACAGTCACTTTTGCCGAGCGCTTGTGCGGCTGAAATCCCAAATAACTGTTCGCTAGTTTTATTCCAAAACTGAAATACACCAAAGTTTTCAGGATGTCCATCCTTGACAAAAATCGCAACTGGTAGATGATCTAGCAGCGCTTGTAAGAAATTGCGAGTTTGTTGAATTTCTAACTCTGCTTGTTTGCGATCGGCAATATTCCGGGCAATCTTTGAAGCTCCAATTATATTGCCTGTTTTGTCTTTTATTGGCGAAACGCTTATGGAAACATCGATTAAGGTTCCATCTTTTTTCAGTCGCTTGGTATCGTAGTGTTTGATGCGTTCTCCTCGCCTAATTTTCTGGAGGATTTTGGTTTCTTCTTCTTGATATTCTCCTGGAATCAATTTTTTGCCACATTCTCCGATTATTTCGGCGGCTGTGTAACCAAAAATTTGCTCTGCCCCGACATTCCAGCTTGTAATTACATCTTCTAAGTTTTTGCTGATAATGGCATCTTCTGAAGATTCTACGATCGCAGCTAATCTCGCTAAGCTAATTTCTGCTTGTTGTCGCTGGTGAATTTCCCTTTGCAACTTAAGATTGGCTTTTTTAAATTGATAGATTTGGCGTTCGCTAATTTGGATTAGATGCACTACCAAGGCACATAGCCAAACTAAAACTAAGCCGCCTATTAACACGACATTTGGTAAGGGAGATTTCACATTTGCTATTAATGCTGGAGTTGGAGAAACTTCTATCCGCCAGTCTGCATTATATGCTCTAACTACAACCGTTTTCCGAAGTAAAGATGGAGATGGAATCCCTTTGCTGTAAATTAAATCTGCGCTATCGTAAATGGCAATATTATAGCCGATTGGGACTTTTAGAATACTTTCAAATAAAGTTTGAAAACGAAATACTCCGAGAATAAACCCATCAAAACGGTTTCCTACAAATAAAGGAAATATTGCCAAAAATCCTTTTCCACCTTGAGCTAGTGAAATATGGCGCGTTAAGATAGGTTCGCGCAAATCGCGAGCTACCTGCAAAGTGATTTTGCGACGAAGTTCCCGACTCAAATCTAAGTTTTTTGCTGCTTCATTTCCCGCTAGCGGTAACACCCACCGCACTTTAAATGATGAATCGACCCATTCGATCGCTTGACAACCATAAAAATATTGTATATAAGCATCAGCATCGGCTTGCCAAAGAGCTTGTGATTTACCGCCACTCACTTGCCAGCGAGTTGCCATTTGCCGAAGTGCCAGCATTCGTATTGATAATTCTTTGCTCAGTTCTGACTCGATCGCATTGGCTTCTTGCTGAATTAGCTGCTCAATATGAAGTTGTTCTTTGGTGTTTAGCTGTTGCCATAAAAGTAAGACGACAACAGAAGCCAGCACACCAAACAGTAGAGGTAGCAGTCTTTTAATAAGTGTTTTGCATAAGGTTATCATTAGTTTAATTCGAGCGAGCCTCATAAACATATCGTGTATTTCTAGTATAGGAATATTTTATATTAATTGCCTTAATATAGTAAATTAAATGTTCCCAACATCTGATTGAAAAACTTGAAAATTACAGGCTGTATCGATTATAATAATTTGACAAAACAAACGCTCGAAGCTATAGACGGGATAAAGCTTGCTAAACTTTGGCGTCAGCATTCAGCTGTCAGGTATCAGCGTAGAACTTGGAGAGGAATTAACCGTCAACAGTTTCACAAAAGAGCCGAAAACTTAAGCGTTCTCAGTTGCATTAGCTGACGGCTGATAGCTGAATGCTTACACTTTGGCAAAGCACAAATTAAACATTTAACTTACCCCCTAACGAAGAAAGTTGTTTCTTTATACTTGCTATTGTAACCAAATTTGCAGATGTCGATAAACTCTTTCTGTGAAGTTCATAAACTGGCATTTCTTGCCAGCAGTGACGACAAAACCAATAGACATCTTGGTGGCGGATGTGACGCAGCATTTGATGCGAGCAGCAGGGACAGTCTGTCATAAAAACCTCGTTTATTAAAAAAGCAACTTTGATGACACGAGAAATATCAATTCTGCTCGGATAAGATCAGGGGCTCTCGCATTTGAGCGACAATCGATCGCCCAAAATCATAAATTTTACGCCCAAATGCTAATACCTACGGCAGCCTACGCCAACGCGCCTCTATCTTACAGAAATGCCTAACCGAGCAGTATTGCGAGAAACATAGTGTCGATCGAGAAGCGTTAAGCTCAGTTGCACCACGAATAAACTTACTGTAGAGCTAGAAAATAAAGATTTGGTAAAAAATATAACTTTGTTAATGTATAGAACAAAATCTATATATTTCGTAATAAATTAACGGCAGAGAGCGCGAGATCGAGCCTTGATTTTTGATGGTACTGCAATCGCTCAAAATATGCGATAATGTAAAAAGCGTATGGCAAACACTGTTTTAGCAGTATAGATCGTCCTTGCGATCGATCTCAGAATTTATCTTCCATCCCAAGACATTGGCAATTTGAACGGTAAGCATGACTGGATCGATCGGGTTCAAAATCACTACTTGCAGTTGATATCGTTGGAACCAAATATGTTGGAAATCAACCCATTTGGATCTGAGAGCTAATAGCACCACAGGAATTTTCTCAGTTTCAGGTTGTTTTTTAAGGTGCTTGACAAATAGCAAACCGTCTATCTCATTTAGGCAAAATTCCAAAATAATCGCATCTGGCCGATCTAGACTTGCCTGTCGCAAGCCTTCTAAACTTGAACTAACAGATCGCACGTTCCAACCGCCTAAATCAGTCAAGCAAGCCTGGATTATCTCCCGTATATTGGGTTCTTTGTGAATAAGTAAAATTCTGTTGGCGGTCATTTTAACCATTGGGAAAGTATTCATATAGGTCAGCAGGAAATTTTCTCCTATGGGAAGCAACTAGCCTGGAGTTGCATAAAAAGAGGCTAGCTCAAAAAGGTAAGGAATTAATAAAGATTTTTTTCTATCTACAAACTATGAAAGTTATATTCCCATCCTAAAATCTCTGCCACTTCTTCCGTCAGGATGGTGGGTCGGATCGGTTTGGCAATTACTCCAGCTACTCCCATGCGATCGAATCTGACGCGATCGCTGGGCAAGACTTTGGCTGTCAGCAGAATGACTGGAATCGATGAGTTTGCCGGCTCGGATTGGAGGCGATCGTACACAGCAAATCCATCCATTCCCGGCATCGATATATCTAGCAAAATGGCATTAGGTCGTTCTGTTTTGAGGATCTCAAAACATTCCTCTCCCGATGCTGCCCCCAGTGTTTCCCATCCGGCTAAGTCTTCCAAACACGCCCGCACCAGTTCGCGGAGGTGTTCTTCATCATCAACTACAAGAATCTGTCTGTCTGTCATTCCATTTTGAATTTTAGATTGATTTTACAATTGGATAGTAGGTAGGGGTAGGGTAAAGAAAAAAGTGCTGCCTTCACCTAAGATACTTTCAGCCCATATTTTTCCATTATGCCGTTCGATAATACTGCGGCAGATCGCCAATCCTAAACCAGTTCCTCCTTTTTCGCGGGAATCGGAGGCATCAACCTGTTGAAATCGCCCAAAAATTAATTCTAGTTTATCCGCCGGGATACCCCGTCCGCGATCGCTGACTCGAAATAACACAAACTCGGTCTGATGTTCGATACTGATGCGAACTGTGGAATGGGCAGGCGAGAATTTTATCGCATTACTGAGCAAATTTGTCAAGGTTTGGATGATGGCATCTGCGGCTGCCCATACTTCTGCATCGGTGGGGGTAAAAGCGAGAGAGATTTGTTGTCGATCGGCAATCTGTTGTATCCCATTAATTGCTTGCTGGATCAAATCTGTAGCTTTGCAAACAGTTTTCTCTAGAACTGCGCTGCCGGACTCTAGCCGCTCCAAATCTAAAATATCATTAACCAGGTTGACTAAACGATTGGTATCGAGTATGGCAATTTCGATTAGGCGTCGAGATTTTTCTGGTTTTTTATCGTAAATTCCACTTTCTAATAGTCCCAGCGACATTTGAATTGCGGTTAAAGGCGTGCGGAGTTCGTGGCTGACAATACTAATGAATTCGTCTTTAATTTTTTCAATTTTTTGTCGTTCGGTGATATCTTCGCCAATGCTAATGGTTCCTATAATATTTCCCTCTAAATCTTGCAGGACAGTATTGTTCCAAGCAATCAATTTTTCCTCACCCGATTTGGTCAATATGGGATTTTGATAATAGGGATAATTGTTGTGATTCAGTAATTCCGAGAAAGCGCTTTTAATTGATATTTTAATAGAGCTATGTAAGAAATTTTCAAACCAATTCTTTCCTAAAACTTCTTGGCTAGTGTACCCTGTGAGCCTGAAGAAAAAAGGATTGGCGTAGTTGACATTTCCCGCTCGATCGAATCCGACGACGATCGACTGCACGTTATCCAATAGCGATCGCCAGCGTCGTTCGGCTTCTCGGATCGTGGCTTCTGCTTGTTTGCGCTCGCTAATATCATTGTTAATTTCCAGTATCTTAATTGCTCTAAAGGCATCATCTTTTTGCACAACCCAACGGCTGGATACAGTAATAAGTCGATCGTCCTTAGTAAAATGAATAAGTTCTCCTTCCCAGTAACCTTTTGCCAACAGTTCTGTTTCAATTTCTGTGAAGGGCTGAGGAAATTGGGTTTTTAATAAACTGTGCGTTTCTTGCCCAAATGCCTCCGCTTTTGTCCAGCCATACATAGACTCGGCTCCCCGATTCCAAAAAGTGATAACCGAGTTTAAATCCCAGGTGATAATACTATCGTGGGCGAGGTCTAAAAGTTGGGCTTGTTCTTTTACTAATTGATAGGCTTGTTCTTTTTCTAGTAAAAGAACTAACAGACGAGCGTTTACGTCTGTTAGTTCTCTAGTTCTTTCTATTACTCGTTGTTCGAGTTCGGCATTAAGTTTTTGTATGGCTATTTCTGCTTGTTTGCGCTCGGTAATTTCTTCGCAAACGGTACTGATGCCAATAATGCGATCGCCATCT
>NZ_JACJUP010000233.1:0-7361 GCF_014748295.1 Planktothrix sp. FACHB-1355
CCGACACATCCAAAGCGGAAACAGATTCATCGCAAATGATAAATTTAGGATTGAGAGCCAAGGCGCGGGCAATACAAACCCGCTGTCGCTGACCGCCAGAAAATTCGTGGGGATAGCGGTTCATGCGGCTGGGATCTAACCCCACGCGCTCCAGGAGGTAAGCAGCGCGCTCGCGTCGTTCCCGATAGCTTTTGCCGATACTGTGAATCAGCAAAGGTTCCATCACCGCATCTCCAACTTTCATGCGCGGATCGAGAGAACTAAAGGGATTTTGAAACACAATTTGCATTTCTCGGCGCAACTTCTGCAACGCTTTCCCGTTCAAACTGGTAATATCTTGTCCTTCAAACAAAATATTACCGTTCATCGGTTCGATCAATCGCAATAAAGTGCGAGCCAAAGTAGTTTTACCGCAACCGGACTCACCCACCAAACCCAGCGTTTCACCCGGATAAACCTCAAAAGAAATGTTGTTTACCGCCATAGCGTAGCGTTTGGTATTACCCATTATCCCCCGTACCGGGAAGCCAACTTGTAGGTTACGGACAGCTAAAAGTGGTGTGTCCTGAGACTTAATTTCTGACTGATTAGTGCTTTTCTCCCTGATTGTTCTGCTTCCCCGCTCCTCTGCTTCCACATTTCTTTCGCGAATTTCCAGCACTTCGCCGCTGGGATCGCTCACCACTTCCATATAATCGGAAACAGTGGGTAGATATTTCAAATGCCGATCGAGCCGAGGACGACAAGCCAACAATCCTTTAGTGTAGGGATGATGCGGGTTGGCGAAGATTTGCCACACCGGCCCATATTCGACAATTTTCCCTCGATACATCACCGCTACGGCGTCGGCGATTTCCGCAACTACACCCAGGTCGTGGGTAATAAACATCAAGGACATCCCGCGAGCGTTACACAATTCCCGCAGCAGTTCCAGGATAGTGGCTTGTACGGTTACGTCAAGAGCGGTGGTGGGTTCGTCCGCAATTAATAGGGTGGGATTGCAAGAAATCGCCATTGCAATCATTACCCGTTGAATTTGACCTCCAGAAAGTTGGTGGGGATAGCGATCGAGTATGGCTAGTTTTTGCTGATTGATGTGGCGATCGATGTCCGCTTCCGTAGGCTCCGATTTTCCTGGTGATGATTCTTGCACATATTCTATGTAACGTTGGCGCAAAACTTCATCTGTGGGAAGGAGTTTTACTTCTTGCAAAAGTGCAACAGCCGACCGCCGCGCTTGCGTGTCCGAAACATTTTGATGTAGCCGTATTGCTTCCGTCAGCTGAAACCCGATCGTGTAAACCGGGTTAAGAGAACTCATCGGTTCCTGAAAGATCATCGCCACCTTACCGCCGCGATACTGCTGCATTTTCCTCTCTGGCAATTGCAGCAGATTCACAGGTTCTGCATCCGCCTCTGACGCTTTAAACCAAATTTCGCCGTCCATCTTGCCGGGAGGAGGTACCAAACCCATAACGGCTAGAGAGGTAACAGATTTGCCAGAACCTGACTCGCCGACTATTCCTAGCGTTTGACCTCGTTTTACCTGAAAGGAAATACTATCAACGGCTTTGATCTGTTTTTCCTCGGTGGGGAATTGGACTTGCAGGTTGCGGATGTCGAGAACGGTGTCAGTCATGGAACTCTAGCATCAAAATTAACCTTATACTAACAAGGCGGCGGAGTGGTTTAGCGTTGCGGTAATGCCCCGGGCTGTCTTAGTTGCGCGTTGGCGGGTAAGCTTGTATTGTTGGACACCTTCTCGAATACCATTGCGTTGGACTTAAAAGCAGAAGGTCTGGGTTGTCCGGAATTAATATCATTTAGCTGCATACGCAACTTGCCATCAGCAGTAAACTCAAAAATGGTTGGGGCTGTTTTGTTATCGCTTGTGGTCAAGTCAATCTGCATGGGCGAACTTGTTGAGGAAGCTACTCGGTATCTCAGCTGCATTGCCGGCGCAGTATTTGAGTTTGATGGCAAGACGATAAATAATTTGCTCTCTGGTGCAAAAATTAAGGTGAGAGAGCTATTTGCAGAAACTTTTGTTTGCCATTGTCCGGTCAATCGTTGCACAACGGAATCTGCATTTTTAGTTAATTGTTGCGAAACTAACCGTCCTGCTATGGGTTCGGCTTTAACGGCGTAGCCGACTGCACAAAGCAATCCTACCAGCAGGCTCGATACGATCGATTTGCCGATAACTGGGAATGCAGCTAAACGATTTGTTTGGTTGTGGACAGGGTTGAACATGAACTTTTAGCACTGAAATCAACTCGATCTTAGCAACGCCTCTATTTTTTATCTCTAGTTCATTGAGGTGTTGCGGAAAGTATTGACGCTGCGATCGCACCGTTTGTGCCATAGTATGAGGGGCGAAGCACACAAACAAACCGACTTTCCAGTTCAGATTGAGATCGCGCCACAATTGTCTATTGTGCGATCGGGAAGGTATCCTTATTTGGTTTCAGCAGCTCTGTATACAACCAGAAGCGATATAACTGTTTAGTAAAGAGATCGGGGAGTGAGTTAAATGAAAGCTGATGCGCCCAAACCTAATGTGCAAGACTTGCAAACCCAAATACTTGAGTTGTTGGGGCAAGTCAGCGGTCTGATCGATAGTGCAGGTACAGCCCTAAGAACTGATAGTGCTAGCGAGAAATACGGGAAATTTCAACAAGAAGTCAGCGAAGCCGCCCGTAATGTAGAAGAATTGGAACTGCGAATGGCGATCGTTGCTCCGATGAAGGCCGGTAAATCGACGATCGTAAATGCGATCGTCGGTCAAGAAATTCTGCCTAGCAGAAATGCCGCTATGACGACTCTACCGACAGAGATAATTTGCGATTCCGAACTCAAAGAGCCTACACTAATCCTCAATTCCCACATTCAACAAGTTTTTCGCGAAACGTTTTCTGCTTTGCAGCGGAAAGTCAATGAGTTAGGGATGGAACGAGTCCAGGAAAAAATTGCACAGTACCCTCATCTGACAAAGCTACCTGAAAAAATCCAGGGAATGTCTAAACTTTCCATCCATGAAAAGATTGTCGGGCGTCAGCAAATTATTAACAGTTTGCGTGCTTTAAACGATATTATCCGCGTGTGCAGCGTTTTAGATCCCCTGGCTGACCCCCTTCAGTCTCTGATGGATGTGCCGCGTATATATACACCATTTTGGCATTTGCAAAAGACTGCAAAAACAGAAAAAATCGGCAAATTGGTGATTGTAGATACGCCTGGGCCAAACGAAGCGGGGGAAAATCTCCGACTGGCAAATGTGGTTTCCGATCAGCTAAGAGCAAGCTCGGTAGTTTTAATTGTACTCAATTTTACAGGGCTGAACACTAAGGCAGAAGAAGAAGTTAAAAAGGATGTTCAGAAAGTTATAGATTTACGCGGTAAAGATAATTTATACGTGCTGGTTAATAAAGTCGATCAGCGCAAAGATGGGGACATGACAACAGAGCAAGTGCGGCAATTTGTTACCGCTGAATTCGGTTTGGGTGATGGCGATAATACCAATCGAGTATTTGAAATATCCGCAAGATGGGCATTTTCTGCTACTAACTTTTTGGTGGAATTAGAACAAAATCCCAAAGTAGAAATTGCTCAAATGAAAACAGCGCGATCGCTAGCTCAAGATGTATTCCCGATCGACTGGGAAGAAGAACTAGAAGAAACAAATGTAGAACAACTGAAGCGGAAAGCGGAAAAGCTGTGGAAAAAATCCGGCTTCGACCCATTTTTGCAAAAAGCGATCGACTCACTCATGATAGAAGCAGCACCTCGGTGTATTATCTCTTCCCTAAACATTACTCGCGCTCGTCTTGTGGAATTACTGGAAGATATGCAGATCCGCAGCAGTGCTATTCATGAAGATGGCGAAAAATTACGGGAAGAAGTTGTGGCGCTGGAAGCAGATATGCAGAGTATTGAAGAGTGTCGCAGTCGTTTGCAAGAATTAGATCGAATCAAAAGCAATCTTCATGAGGAATTCAATAATATTTTGGAATCTGTGAAGAAAGAAGGGAAAATAAGCGTGGAAAGCTACTTCAGCGAAGAAGAATATCAACGCGCTGATTTTATGAAAAAAGGAGGGATGAAAGCCAAAAACTTTTTAGATTGGATTTCCAAACAAGTCAAATCAACTACTTTAGAAAAAAAATACCAAACTTCTATTGAATTTCCCACGCTCAGAGAGGCAGAAGAATTTGCAGATACAGCAGTAACTTATGCGAAAGAGAAAGTAGATGTACTGCTAGAAAATGTGCGCGAAAATACAAGCCAACAAATCGAGCGATCGCGTCAAGATATGCTGGAGTTTCTGGACGAGCAGACCAAACCAATTGTAGATCGGGCCCGCGAGCGCTTGAACGAAAATTTTAACTTAGACTTATCATTGCCAAAATTAAGATTGGACTCCGATTACTATATCGACTTGAATAAACCGCTCGTGATGCGTCATACCAGGACAATAGACCAGGGTTACACTGAAGTTGTTAAAAGTAGAAGATCGTTTTTTCATTACTTATGGCTAGTTCCATTTGAGGTGACAGAAAAAATTAAACGACCTAACAAAGTGGAAAATTTCTACACGGTTTCTTTGCAAGGAATAGTTTATGAAGTTAATAAGATCGTAGACCAAAACATCAGTACGATTAAGCAGGGAATTAATCAGTACCTTGATGAAGATTTTCAGCAACGAATTAATGACTTTTTTAACGATCTCGATCGCTATCTCAGTAACTATCGAGATAGTTTGAAACAGGCACAGGAAGACCAGAAGTTATCTATCGAAGGCAAAGGAAAATTGATAGAGGCACTTAATTCTTTGGTTCCCCAAATTAAGGAGCAAATCAAAAATGCCGATAACTATCTAAAATACACAGACAATTTTATGTCGCTTAAGTAATTCACAATCCATACACAATGTAGATTTTGCTGTGCATAAAGGTAAGCCGATCGCGATCCCAGAAAATCCCTATCAACCGAAAGCTGATGATGCTGTGCTTGGCGGTCAAGCTCCTCCGCCAGCGGACGGCGCGGCAGTTTTGGGAGGACTGGCGGGGGTTAAGGAACGATTAGCATAACTCTCTATAGAACAAAAAATTGATGCGTTGCTCAATGCTATGAAGTATTATTATTTGTCTGTGAAGAATAGATAAAGTTAGGTAAAAGCACGGAACTGGAAATATTGGCTTTAACTTTATCGTTTAAGTATGCAATTACCAAAAGTAATTCTATATGAAGATTAATCGCTTACTTACCTCAACATTAGCGGCTGCGATCGCAACAGCAGGCACGAGTGCGATCGCCCAAGCTGGTACAATTCGTCACGATCGATCGGATACACAGTACAGAAATCTGGCTAATCTGTTTCCCAGCGTCGGCAGCCTCAACATCAGAAGCTCATCCGGTACGTGGCTTTGTTCCGGAACCCTTCTCAATTCCACCTGGTTGCTAACAGCTGCCCACTGCGTTGAAGGCGCACGAAATGGTTTATTTAGCGTTGGCGGCAGCAACTATACCATCAACGGGGCGCTTACCAACAACGGCTGGTTCAACAGCTATGGCGATCCCAGTGCAGGCTATGACCTGGGTTTGTTCCGACTCAGCAGCAGAGTAACAAATGTTACCCCAGCTTCGCTGTTTACCGGACGCAACGAAGATATGCAACTCGGTACTTACGTAGGTTTTGGCGCTACCGGCACTGGTTTGACAGGTTATAACAATTCTAGTAGCACCACCAAACGTGCAGGACAAAACACGATCGGACTTGGCACCCGACTCGGTTATTCCGATCGCACACTCGTATCGGATTTCGATGACCCCCGCTTAGCGACATCAGATCCCCTCAGCCAGCCAGTCAACTTGGAATACAGCATTGCACCCGGAGATAGCGGCGGCGGGTTATTCATCAACGGCTTGCTAGCAGGCGTTAACTCTTTTATTTCTGCAACAGATGGTTCCGTTAATGCTGACTACGGCGACATTTCAGCAGCTACGAGAGTTTCTTCCTTTGCCACTTGGATTAACAACGTGCTGCGAAATGCACCATCCAGTTCCCGTACCATTGGCACTAGCAACTCCAGCAACATCTTTTCAGGTTCTTTCGCTTATGAACCAGAATCGACGTTTGACGATTGGGAAGGTTTGCCGGAAATTGAATTTTTGGAAGACATTTACAACAATACCGAAGTGGATATCGAAATGAAGTCCGTACCCGAACCTTCTGCTATTATTGGTTTGCTTTCGGTAGGTGGTTTGTTAGCACTATTTCGGCGTCGTCAGGCAGCATCGTAGATTAAACTAACCGTTTTTTAGTGTGCGATCGCGACAAGTATTGCCAAATTGGTAATGCAGTTTCGGCACTACTGACAAAGGCGATCGCACAGTATTTCAGTACTTTTTCTAGTTCTTGACTAGCATCAGCAAATCAGAAATTTTCTATATCATATTTACTGGTAAAAGTAAGTATACTTAAGCACAATTTATTCTGATTGTTTGCGAAAATTTAAGAAGGCGATCGCA
This sequence comes from Planktothrix sp. FACHB-1355, assembly GCF_014748295.1. Lineage (NCBI taxonomy): Bacteria > Bacillati > Cyanobacteriota > Cyanophyceae > Oscillatoriales > Microcoleaceae > Planktothrix > Planktothrix sp. FACHB-1355. The sequence goes on from NZ_JACJUP010000233.1 coordinate 6,532, forward strand.
GGTAAAGCTTTTATTTGTGTGAAGGAGAACAACTTCCAGCGCAAAATGGTTAAACTTAAGAAAAATTAAGCTGTAACCAACAGCTATTTGAGGCTGTTGGCTAAGCGAACAGGCTGATTGATAAATATGATTGAGCTACTAGCCGCACTCTCTGCTGCTGCGGCGGTAGGAGTAGGACGAATTGCCCTGCCCCTACTGTTAATTGGCCTTTTCCAGGGGGATAATCTTTGGTCTCGCGTACCCATTCTCTCTCTGATTCATCCGCAGGTAGTAGTGGGAGTGCTTACCAGTTGGTCTTTATTTGAGTTGTTTGCCTCGAAAAAGTTGTTGGGGCAGCGCGTGCTGCAAATTGTTCATCTCTTATTTAGCCCCATTGTCGGGGCTATGGTAGGTGTTACTATTGCCCAAATGACCGAAGCGCCTGGGTGGTTAATTATTGTAATTAGCGTAGTTGGTGGCTTGTTGGCGCTTGTGCTGCAACTTGTTCAAGTTGGGTTGTTCTTTCGATTGCGCGGTTTACCCTTGTGGGCTGTCTTTGTTCAAGATGCCTTGTGTGTGGCGCTGGTACTTTTAGCTTTTGACGCGCCCAGACAGGGTGGGTTAATTGCGATGATTTTGCTGTGGTTGGCAATTCGCAGTTCTGGTGATTGGTATCGCTGGTACAAACAAAGTAAGCGTTTACCGGCAAAGAACGGCTACAAAAGTAACCCCGATTGATTTTAGGGCATAGGGCGTCGGGGAAAAAGGGGTGGAATTAAGAACATTAGACATCTGCTCCAAAAGAATTTCAAAGGGCAGGCAGGATGCCTACCCCACAAGAATTTTTGGAG
>NZ_JACJUP010000234.1:0-7253 GCF_014748295.1 Planktothrix sp. FACHB-1355
GACCGTATGCAACCAGAAAGCGAGCAAAAATATTTTTCTGCAAAAAAGGCCCCCGCCAGCATCCCGCATTAAATCCGGTTTCTACTGCGGCTCCCCGAAATGCTAGGGAATACAATAAACTAAATACGGCGGCAATACCGACGGCGACGGCAAATATGCGGACTAGCTCTTTGACGCTAAAACGGGAAGCCAAGTACAACCCAAACAAGGTGGTCAGCAACATTAATCTACCTTGTTTTTGGGATATGTCTGGAAAATCAGACCACATAAAAGAGCTGACAACAATTATCATCAAACCCCACATAAATGGGTCTCTTAAAGCCGGACGGATAACAGTTTTTAAGCGTGCTAGAAGTAGGCAAATAGTGGCTCCGTAAGTGAGATACCTTACGACTGAAAATATTTTGTCGAACGGGGAAGAAACTGAAGATTCTCCCGAATCGGAGCCATTGTAATAGCTTGCTATGCTTAATACTCCTGTGAAAACTAGCAAGGCGAAAATTGCCAATCTCTTTTCCAGTACGGGATTCACAACTTTAGCTGATGGTAAACAACTTTTGGGTTAATCTTGAGTTTTTATGGCTATGCGATCGCCGCTACTTAACAAGTTTTTACATTATTTCTTGTTTTTTCAGTCGTTAGTCTGAGCTATAGGCCGGACAGCCGTCAGTCAGGAGTGGAATTATTCCGCACCACGATAACACAATATAGGGCACGTCACCAGGTACGCGCAATCGATTCTACCCACTCTGGGTGAGGGGGAAGCGAAGCTTGCACTGTAGCCTATATGAGGTTGCTGAGGTTGCTTCTTATGTGTGCCAACAAAGGAGATAGGCGGAGCGAACCCACGATCGATCGACTAAATTTTAGATTGACTGGATTAGACATCTCCTCCAAAAGAATCTCAAAGGGCAGGCAGAATGCCTACCCCACAATAATTTTTGAAGATGTCTATTGTACTGTATTCAGTTCGGACATATACAATAAAAGCATTACCAATGCAGTTAAAGTAGTTTTTCTCTAGGAATACGATCGCTCGCTACGCACAAATCAACTCATCTAGGCTGAGCCAAAAAGCTTACAGCCACAAGAATCCCAGAATCCTACGGCGACCGTGCTATCTGTCCTTACCAAAAATTTCCCAACGTTCTCTCTCGATCGCACTTTTATGGAATCTAGACAATACACCGAAGACATAGATCTTAAAAAATACTGGCTTATCCTCAGACGCCGCTGGTTGCCATCAGGGCTGGTATTTGTGCTTGTTGTTACACTCGCTACCGCAGCTGCTTTGATTAAAAAGCCTAATTACGAAGCCGCAGGAAGGCTTTTATTTAAAAAGAAAAATACGACTTCTTCCCTAGTAACCGAGGCGGGAGAAAAAATCGGACAATTGGATACTCTAAACATGATGAATACACCTGTGGACACAGAAGCCCAGGTACTTCTTTCGATGCCAATTATCCAAAAGACGATCGAGTCGCTCAACCTCAAAGATGCACAAGGTAAATTTATACCGCCAGCAGCCTTTTTAGTAGGGGTGGGTGTGAAACCAATTAAGGGAACTGATGTTTTGCAGGTTACCTATAAAAGCAGAGATCCCAAGCAAGCCGCAGATGCAGTTAACCAACTGATGAATGCCTACGTAGAGATGAATATACTCACAAACCGAGCTGAGGCGGCGGCGGCGAGGGAGTTTATTGCCAAGGAGTTACCGAAAGTTCTCGCTACCGTTCGTCAAGCAGAAGCAGCTTTACGCAAATATAGAGAACAAAACAACATTGTGGCTTTGCAACAAGAAGCTATTATGGCTGTGGACGCTATCACCGGTATAGACAGACAACTTACCACAGCTCAGGCTCAGCTTGCAGATGCAACGGCGCGAGCTTCGGAAATTCAGAAAAAGATTAATTTGACTTCTCAGCAAGCTGTAAATCTCAGCTCTGCGAGTCAGTCTACGGGAGTTCAGCAGACATTAGAAGAACTCCAAAAAGTGGAAGCTCAGCTGACTCTGGAGCGCACTCGCTTTCAGGAAACGCACCCTCTGATAATTGATTTGGTTGATAAGAGAAATTCCCTCAAAGCTCTGCTACAGCAACGGGTAGGAGAAACTCTAGGCAAAGACGTACCAGTATCCAACGGGAATTTACAATTAGGCGATGTTAAACAAAAACTGACTGAAGATCTTGTCACTACAGAAGCGGAACGTTTGGGTTTGCTCAATCAAGTAACTAGCCTCAGTCGCGCCAGAACTGCTTACCAACAACGAGCTAGTGTTATACCCAAATTGCAACAGGGGGAAAAGGATCTAGAACGGCAAGTAGAAGCGGCTCAAGCTAGCTATCAGATTCTGTTAAAGAATTACCAAGAAGTACAAATTGCGGAAAATCAAAATGTCGGTAATGCTCGCGTGATTGAATACGCTAGCATTCCTGGAATGCCTGCTGATGATAAGAGAAAATTAATTATAGCTGCGGGAATTGTGGCAGGCGCAATGCTTTATGTAGTTACTGCTTTCCTTTTCGATTTGGCAGATCCATCGCTGAAAACTGCGAAAGAGGTGCGGGAAATATTCAAATATACCGTGCTGGGAATGATTCCTTCTTTTAAGAAGAAAATGCGGTTTCGCTTTGGCAAACACGATCCGATCGTACCGCCACTTCCGGTTCAAGACTCTCCTCATTCCATTATCAGCGAAACTTACCGAATGCTTCAGGCTAACCTGAAGTTTCTCAGTCCCGATCGCCCTTTGAAAGTTATTGTAGTCACAAGTTCTGTTTCCAAAGAAGGGAAATCCACAGTTTCGGCTAATTTGGCGACAGCAATGGCGCAATTGGGACGCCGGGTGTTGTTGATCGATGGGGATCTGCATCATCCCATCCAACATCACATTTGGGATTTAACTAATGTGGCGGGATTGAGCGATGTAATTGTCGGTCAAGCTGATGTGAAAATGGCTGTAAAATCGGTGATGGATAACCTCGATGTGCTGCCATCTGGAGTCATACCTCCCAATCCCTTGGCACTTCTGGATTCTCAGCGGATGACTTCTTTAATTGCGGATTTTTCCACGGATTATAATTTCGTAATTATCGATACGCCTCCCCTGGTACTTGTGCCGGACGCTCTCAGTTTGGGTAAATTGAGCGATGGTGTTTTAGTCGTAGTTCGTCCGGGTGTTTTGGATGCTGTGAGCGCTGCTGCTGCTAAGAGTTTTTTGGTGCAATCGGGTCAGAATATTCTCGGTTTAGTAGTCAATGGCGTGATTATCGAAAACGAACCGGACAGTTACTTCCACCACGCACGAGCATACTATCAGGAGTCTACCACCTCGAAAGTGCCTGCGTCGAGAAGTGAGAACGTTAGTTCGCGATCGTAATAGCAGAGGAGTGGGGGAGTGGGGGAGTGGGAGAGTGGGAGAGTGGGGGAAAACTACTCGTTACTCTGTCCAGTGTTTGGCTCTTTCTACTGCTTTTTGCCACTTTTTGTAGTTCGCTTGTGCTTGGGTGGCTCCTTCATCAGGGTGAAAAATTCGATCGACTTCTCGACTGGCGGTTAGTGTTGTATAATCTGGCCAGAAACCAATTGCCAAACCGGCAGCAAAGGCGGCTCCTTGTGCGGAAGCATCGAGAATAACGGGACGTTCTACTGGTATGCCTAATACATCGGCTTGCAATTGCATTAAAAAGTTATTTTGACAAGCGCCCCCGTCTACTTTTAACATATTTATATTGGTATCGCTGTCTTGGTTAATTGCTTCTACGACTTCTTTGACTTGAAATGCGATCGCTTCTAATACCGCCCTCACCATATGTTCTCGCTGCACTCCGGCGGTAATGCCGAAAAATGCTCCCCTCGCAGTCATATCCCAGTGGGGCGCACCCAATCCGCTTAAAGCTGGTACAAAGTAAACGCCGTTGTGATCGGTTACCCGTTGCGCCATCATTTCTGTATCGCTAGCGGCAGTAATTAGTTTAATGCCATCCCGCAACCATTGTATGCAAGCACCTGTGGTGAAGATACTTCCTTCAATGGCATAACCGGCTTTATTTGTTTGTGTCCAAGCTATTGTGGAGAGGAGTTGATTGTGCGATCGCGCTATCTTATCCCCTGTATGGGCAACTAGAAAGCAACCTGTGCCGTATGTGCATTTCAATAAACCGGGCCGATCGCATCCGTGAGCGAACAACGACGCCTGTTGATCTCCCAAAATAGCAGTTATCGGAATCGAAACTCCTAATATTTCCGGTTGAGTGTAACCGAATAATCCCAAACTCGGCTGAATTTTCGGCAACAAATGAGGGGGAATTCCAAATATTTCTAATAGTTTATCATCCCACTTTCTCGTTGTCAAATTCATCAACAAAGTGCGGCTGGCATTGCTATCATCGGTGGCGTGAACTTGTCCGCCTGTGAGATTCCACAATATCCAAGCATCAATCGTGCCTGCTAAAATATGATTCAAATCGATGGGTGGATATTCCCGTTGAATATATTCAAGTAACCAAGCTAACTTAGTGGCAGAAAAGTAAGCATCTAAAATTAATCCTGTGCGCTGATAGATATCTTCAGCATGACCTTGCTGCTTGAGACGATCGCACATCGGTGCAGTCCGTCTATCTTGCCAAACTATGGCATTATACAACGGTCGCCCTGTCGTTTTATCCCACAACAAACAAGTTTCTCGCTGTACCGTTAGTCCTATGGCCGCTACTTCTGTTGCAGCTATTCCCGCCTTCTGCAAAGCAGTTTGCATCGCCCAACAGGTATCTTGCCAAATTTCTCTGGGGTCGTGTTCTAGCCAACCCGGTTCCGGATAATATTGAGTCAATTCTTTATATGCCGAATTGACAATTTTACCTTCTTTATCAAAGATAATCGCTCTATTTCCGGTGGTGCCGAGATCGAGGGCGAGAATGTAGGATTTTGAATTGTTCATTAGAGGCTTTTGTTAAAGGTATTTAATTAGACATCTCCAGAAAAGAATCTTAAAGGGCAGGATGCCTACCCCACAATAATTTTGGGAGATGTCTATTGTAGGTGGGGGTTTGGCAGCGCTCCGAAGGATATGCTTTCGGAATTATACCTAAAGAAAGAGGTTAACTATCTGTTTATTCGGGAAAATCGGCAAGAAAGTTTTCTGGGCTGGGATCTGATTGTTTGCCGATAAATTTGAAACGAGAATTCTAAAAATTTACTATGACACAAGAGCAAGCGGCATTGAGGATGAAAATTGGCTCGAATTATCTGGGTAAGGGTCGTTGCGAATTTACCGTTTGGGCACCTTATCTTCAAGAGGTAGCCGTACAAATTATTTCACCAGAAGATCGCCTTATTCCAATGGTACAAGACGATCGCGGATACTGGAAAGTAACAGCTGAAGATGTCGAGCCGGGAACGCTCTATTTTTATAAGCTGGAAGGTTCTCTAGAAAGACCAGATCCAGCATCGCACTTTCAACCGGAGAGCGTACATGGCCCTTCTCAGGTAGTCGATCGCAACACGATGCAGTGGAACGATCGCGAGTGGTCTGGCGTTCCCCTGGAAGAAATGATTATCTACGAATTGCACGTCGGTACGTTTACTCCCGCAGGGACTTTTGATGCCATTATTCCCCGACTCAAGGAACTGCACGAACTGGGAGTGAATGCGATCGAAATTATGCCGATCGCGCAATTTCCAGGCAATCGCAACTGGGGCTATGATGGTGCCTATCTCTATGCGGTGCAGAATTCCTACGGTGGCCCAGAAGCATTAAAGGAACTCGTGAATGCCTGTCACCAGCAGGGTATAGCGGTAATTCTCGATGTCGTTTATAACCATTTTGGCCCAGAAGGAAACTACATCGGTAACTTTGGCCCTTTCTATACAGCCACCTACAAAACGCCTTGGGGCAATGCGATTAATTTTGATGATGCTCGCAGCGAAGGTGTGCGTAATTTCTTTATCGAAAATGCGCTGTATTGGTTTGAAGATTATCACATTGATGCCCTACGTTTGGATGCAGTCCATGCGATTTACGACTTGGGTGCCAAACACATTCTCTACGAACTTTCGGAAAGGGTGGATGCACTTGCCGAGCAGCTGGGTAAGAAACTTTATTTAATTGCGGAAAGCGATTTAAATGATGTGCGGGTGATACGCGATCGCTCTTTAGGCGGTCATGGCATTCACGCTCAGTGGAGCGACGATTTCCATCACACCCTACACACATTGCTAACGGGTGAGAATATTGGCTATTACAAAGATTTCGATAAGTGCGAATATCTGGCAACAGCCATCAAGGAAACTTTTGTTTATTCCTGGAAATTTTCCCCGTTCCGACGGCGATATCATGGCAGCGATGCTAGAGATTTTCCCGGCCACCAATTTGTCGTTTGCATCCAAAATCACGACCAAGTAGGCAATCGAATGCTCGGTGAAAGATTGTCGAAGCTGGTTTCTTTTGAAGCTCTCAAATTAGCTGCTGGCACTCTCTTGCTTTCACCTAATATTCCCCTACTTTTTATGGGGGAAGAGTATGGTGAAGAAGCGCCTTTCCTCTACTTCATCAGTCACACAGACCAAGTGCTAGTTGAAGCGGTCAGAAACGGCAGAAAGGAGGAATTTAAAGATTTTCACCTGGAAGGAGAGTTTCAAGACCCCTTCAGTTACTTGACTTTCTTTAAGTCCAAACTGAAATGGCAAAAACGCCAAGAAGGGAAGCACAAAGTTCTCTTAGAACTTTATCAGTATTTAATTCAGTTGCGCCGCACGCTTCCCCCTCTGAAAAAGCTAGACAAGCAAAATTTAGAGGTGTCGTGCAATGAAACAGATAAACTGGTGCAAGTTTGTCGTTGGAGTGATAAAAGTCAGGTATTTTATGTGCTGAATTTCAACGATAAAGAAGTTAGTTTTAAAGCTGCTGCTAACAGCGGTAATTGGCACAAGGTTCTAGATTCTGCCGATGAAAAGTGGATGGGTACTGGCTCCACTTTACCAGAACTATTTGCAGGGGAGGAGAAATTGACAATTCAGCCACAGAGTTTCGCACTATTTAGTTTGTAGTGGGGAGTAGGGTGCGTTCCGGCACCTTACAATATTTTTAGGCTGTTTGGGGTTTATGGTAAAAAATTTTCGCTTTTATTACAGATGAATGCGATCGATGGGTTAAGGCACAGTTCTTTAACGATCGGTTTTTTCCGCTCACCGATCGCCTGTGTCTAACCTACTCTACACTTGAATATAATTTTCAGCTGCAAACTGCTATATAC
>NZ_JACJUP010000235.1:0-7224 GCF_014748295.1 Planktothrix sp. FACHB-1355
CTTAAACCAACCAAAAATCGCGGCTTTGGAGCTAATCGAGTTACGAGCAACGAACTTTCCGCCATGATGATGCAGATTTACAATTGCGAATATCCCGAATATAATGTACTTATTGATATTTTTAATCAGCAAGTCGATCGCGAGTTGGGATTTGATGCTTTAAAAACATCGGCGGGAAATTGGTTGGGCGAAAAAACCGGAGAAAATAGCAAAGTTAGAGGCGCTACTTTAGCAGCAAAAATTAAGGGTAAAACTTATATTATTACTGTTACTGAAGATAACGGTAAGAGCGCTCCCAAAATTCGCGATTGTATTGGTAAAATAGTGAATTATATTGCTAAGAATGGAACGATTTGAGCCTCCCCGTAGACGGGGAGGAGGTCAAAATTAATGCGGTTTCTGGATCACCTTCTCCACAACGCGACGCTTAACTTTGGGGTCGATCCCGATCAAGCGGACATATTCTCCAGTATGGTCATTTAAGCAGGATTCCAGAGATGCGATCGCATCCGAAACCTCAGTTGTTTGAATTGGAGAACAACTTTGCCAAGATTGAGTGCGGAAACGACGTTCGTCGGCGTGTTCCGTAGCGATGCGATATCCTTGGGCGAGTAACTGGCGTACCTGTTCCTGAGTTTCTGCACTTAGTTTCGCACCGTTTACCTGACCGTTGCTGGTGGCATAATTTACTTTGTATACTGTCTCAACTTTGGTTGAGTTATTCGGTACTTCATTTTGGATAGGAGTAGTAGGCGCAACATTCGCAGTTGGTTGATTGAAGTTTAATCGCCCCGCATTGTACTCTTCTACCAACCTTGAATTTTTCACTCGCTGTTGTTCTTGCACCATTAAATTACCAAATTCAATTAAGCGAGGTAGTCGGAAATCTGGCTTGATGAAATTTGGTTTTCCATCAGCGCTATTTACCACGCGAGCAGAAACTCGATCGATCCCAACTTTGTGGATGAATTCCCGAATTAGTTCGTCGTAAATCCTCGCTCTCACTGCGCCAAAAAAGTCAATAGCTTGATCGATAAAAGTATCGACAAACTGCTCAATTTCACTGGGAGAAAGTCCATCTTGGGAAAAAATACCGCTGACAATCCCAATTTTATCTTCGCGGTTTGGTTCCCAGAAAAACTTGTCCATCCGACCATCGCGAACTAACGGCGCATAGAGAGTGGATAAGTCATTTCCCGTCACAATAATTGGCACGCGATGTAGGGGTGTTGAATCATAACTGCCAGGAAGTTGTACGTTAGTTGGGTTATCGGCAATATTCATCAGCGTAGCATTCACCAACTGCGTATTTACCGTGTATTGCGTGCCTTGATCGAAGCGTCCTGCACCTGCATCCAAATCGTTAATCACGATCGCAGTCATTTTACCGCGAACCTTAATCAATTCTGCTGCTTCTCGATAGCGCAAGCGCAGCAAACGCGCCGGATCTCCTGCATCTGGACTTTCTAGTTCTCCACCAGAAATATGCACTGCTTCGATGCCCATTTTCTCGAATACTAATTCACATTGAAAGGATTTCCCTTCTCCTTTGCGTCCGTGAATGCCGAGAATTAGAGGAACTCTTACTCCCGGAAGTTCGAGAAAGTTTTTGGTGATATGAACGGCAAGTTTGTCAAGGAACCTGGGAGAGATGTAGTAAGACATTGGTGTGTGATTGGCGATCGCATCTAACGCTAATGTTAAAATTTTATAACATTAGGTAACAAGTGGGATAGTTTAATTAGTTTGATGGGTGCGATTGTTTTTATTTATTTGAACCGCAGAGTACGCATATAGTAGGTTGGCTTGAGGTAAGGAAACCCAACAATTAATTTAACTGCGAAGGCGCGATAGCGAAGCGAAACGCGATCGCGTTTTAGGACGCGAAGTTTTTATTTATTTGAACCGCAGAGTACGCATATAGTAGGTTTTCTTCCACTTATCGTACCCGTTACGCAGAAAACAAATATTTCTGGTGAATTTCTAATTCTGTCATCACAAAATCACTATATCGATCGTGACTCCTAATAAAAGCAGTTTTATTTGTCCCTTCACAATAAGAATAAGTCGAATGATAGTGTTGGCAAACTCAGATCGCGCTTTTCATAGGAATGCGATCGCATTATCCCCGGTTGCTCAACTCTTCTACAAAAGCTTGGTGTTCTAATGTTACTAACCCCATCTGTAAAACCGACTGTACCTCAAGCAAATTTCCACTTAATAAAGCCGGAACTGCTAACCACAAACCCGGAAATACTTCACTTCTAATTATTCCCGATTCGTCCGCTGATAAAGCAACATATTCTCCTTCTCTTAAGCGAAACCAATCAACTCTTTGGTTGTAAACTTGCCAAACCAAATATTCTTGTACTTGGTTGCGACGGTAAACTCTCAATTTCTCTCGTAAATCATAAGAAGCACTACTTGCGGCGATTTCAGCAATAAATTCAGTAGCACCTTCAATATAACCATCTTCGCTAATAGTAGATTGTCCCCCAACTTCAATTCGCAACAGTGCATCGGGTTGTGGTTCGTTATCTGCATCGAGGCGTACCGTGGTATCAGCTAACAAATCGATACCGGGTGTGGCAATCCGATATGGAGATAACCATCCTATGATACTAGCGTGAGGTCTACCGTGGATAACTCGGACTGGCGATCCCATATAAACAACTCCTTCGATTAATTCGGCTTTTTTCAACTGAGGCATTGCTTCGTAGCGTCGCTCAAATTCAGCGCGACTGAGACAATCCCCATTTTCCAAAGGCAAAATTTTCGGCATTGTTCCTGTCATTACTTGACCTCCAACCCTTTGTTTTCATTGTGGCATAAGGAGTAGCAATATGTCTCCGGCTTTCTGCTTACTTGCACTACCCAAAAATTATGGTGTTGGCTTTTAGTATAATAAATTGCTCAACAATAAAATCTAATGTGAGGCGATCGCATATTTATTATATAATAATAAATATCACCTAAAAAGATTCCATTGTCAATAATGACTCGCTTCATACACGATCGATTCACAAAAGATTGTCTAGAAGAATTACTGACACCCTACGGACAAGTAAAACCCGCTCAAAAAGTCTCATCCGAAATAAGAGAAATCGATGTACTGTTCATTCCCAACGCTCCTCCCGAAACCCTATCGCAAGATTTAGGATTATTAGGAAGATTGGGAGAAACAGCCGCCATCTTTGAACCCTTTCGCAATGCCATTGACCCAGATGAAGTTTGTGCTTGCCTCCTGAAAGCGCTAGAAGTCCGAGAAAGCATTCAACGACAAGCAAAGCGCAAAAATGCACCCGATGAACCCATCAGCTTACCTTACTTATGGATTCTCACTCCAACCGCCTCAGCCTCCATCTTGGAAGGATTCCGCGCTATACTAGAGGACAATTGGGGCGCGGGAGTTTATTTCCTTCCCTATTATTTGAGAACAGCCATTGTAGTAATTCATCAATTACCCAAAACTCCAGAAACTCTTTGGCTGAGAATATGGGGAAAGAAAAACGTACAAAAGCAAGCAATTGATGAATTGGAGGCGCTACCGCCAGACAATGTATGGCGAGAAAGAATCTTGGAATTGTTCTATCAATTACGAGAAAATTTAACGGTCAATCAAAGTTTAGAAGCAGACGATCGGGAGTTAGTTATGAGATTACAACCTTTGCTTCAGGAAAAGTTAGCACAAAGTATCCAACAAGGTATCCAACAAGGTATCCAACAAGGTATCCAACAGGGAGAGCGTTTAGTAGTGGAAAATTTATTAAAAGCAAGATTTGGAGAATTAGATGCAGAATTATCTGCTTTAATTGACTCGATATTGAGTTTCCCTCCAGAGGAGTTTACTCCTTTACTACTGCAATTGTCCCGTGAAGAATTGGTAACGAGATTTAGAGATTAACAAAAAAATGCGATCGCATCTTTTAGCAAGTAATAAATTAGGTGGCCAGAAGTGCGATTTCATCTCACCACACAGAAACTTCGCACTTTCCCATCCTCACAAATAAAGTAGGGGCAATTCATGAATTGCCCCTACTTTAAAAACTAACGATTCAGTTGTACCAACTAAATATTAGTAACCTCTGGTGTTAGGCTTGGAAACGATGAAGCTGAGAACTTGACACTGCTTCACGTTATCGAAACCCACAACGCGGATATAGCAGTTGGAGTATTCCGAACGGCAAGCGCGTACTTCTTCCAGAACTTCTTGAGCAGTGGTAGCCTTGAACAAAGGCAGTTTCCACAGAGTCCAGTAGTGCATTTCCGGCGCAGAAGATTCGCTGAATTCTACAGCTGGGATGTAGCCTTGCTCTAGAATGTACTGAACTTGCTTAACGATTTGGGCGTCGGTGAGAGGGGGAAGATAAGAGAGAGTTTCGTAACGACGCTCTTTGGGTAGAGTTTTCATTGCTTACAGGTCTTCCTTAGTACTTGTAATTCTGTTCTATCTGCTAACGATCGAGCTTATTCAGATTCACCTTGCGGTTCTGTTTGCCCTTCAGGAGATGCGGCGGGGTCAGAAACAGTCAGTTGCGTAATGCGTTCCAAATGCTGACGCCGATGCTCCATATTTGCCTGTTGAATACCAGTGCGAACCATCTCTGGCAAAAAATCTGTTACTTCCTCTGCTAGATGCTGGCGCACCGTCATCACTCGTAACGCCAGTTCCTGCTTTTCCCGGAGCAACTCCTCCAAGTAAGCTTCTCCATCTTGGATTTTGCTTTTCGTAGAAAAGTTATTCAGCCAGTAAGCTAGCGGAGGATTAGTCTCGCTCAGTTGAGCCATGATAATCCGCACGGCTTGATAGGTCAAGTAGCTGATCAGCGTCTTGCTGGTATCTTTCGCGACTTGTTTGAGATCCATTTTGACCCCGCCTCCGGCGATTTTAAATTTTAGACTTTGGATTTTAGATTAATAAATAAATCCAAAATCCAAAATCGGCAATCCAAAATCGATTACAGGGTATCCATTGCCTCGAACTCGAACTTGATTTCCTTCCACAGTTCGCAAGCCGCAGCCAGTTCGGGGCTCCACTTGCAAGCTTCGCGGATCACGTCGCCACCTTCGCGGAACAAGTTGCGACCTTCATTACGAGCTTGGATACAAGCTTCCAAAGCCACGCGGTTAGCGGTAGCGCCGGGAGCGTTACCCCAGGGGTGACCCAAAGTACCGCCGCCGAATTGCAGGCAAGAATCATCGCCGAAGATTTCCACGAGCGCGGGCATATGCCATACGTGGATACCGCCAGAAGCAACTGGCATTACACCGGGCATAGAAGCCCAATCTTGGGTGAAGTAAATACCGCGAGCGCGGTCTTGTTCGATGTGATCTTCGCGCATCAAGTCTACGAAGCCCATCGTGATGCCTTTTTCGCCTTCCAACTTACCTACAACGGTACCGGAGTGCAGGTGGTCGCCACCAGACATCCGCAAGCACTTAGCCAGTACGCGGAAGTGGATACCGTGGTTCTTTTGACGGTCGATAACTGCGTGCATAGCGCGGTGGATGTGCAGCAGGCGACCGTTGCGACGGCACCACTTAGCCAAAGTAGTGTTAGCGGTAAAACCACCAGTCAGGTAGTCGTGCATGATGATGGGCGTGTTGATTTCGTTAGCGAATTCAGCCCGCTCCATCATTTCTTCGCAGGTGGGGGCGGTCACGTTCAGGTAGTGACCTTTGATTTCACCAGTTTCAGCTTGAGCTTTTTCGATCGCTTCTTGAACGAACAGGAAACGATCGCGCCAGCGCATGAACGGCTGAGAGTTAATGTTTTCGTCGTCTTTGGTGAAGTCCAAACCGCCGCGCAGACATTCGTAAACTGCACGACCGTAGTTCTTAGCAGATAGACCCAGCTTGGGCTTAATCGTACAACCCAGCAAAGGACGACCGTACTTGTTCAGCTTGTCCCGTTCTACTGTAATCCCGTGGGGAGGGCCTTGGAATGTTTTCAGGTAGGCAACTGGAATTCTCATGTCTTCCAGACGCAGCGCACGCAGAGCTTTGAAACCGAATACGTTACCTACGATCGAGGTAAGCATATTGGTAACAGAGCCTTCTTCAAACAGATCCAATGGATAAGCAACGAAGCAGATGTACTGGTTGTCTTCGCCAGGAACCGGTTCGATATCGTAGCAACGACCTTTGTAACGATCGAGGTCGGTCAGCAGGTCAGTCCAAACTGTTGTCCAAGTACCGGTTGAGGACTCAGCAGCCACAGCAGCACCAGCTTCTTCTGGAGGTACTCCGGGCTGAGGCGTTACGCGGAACGCCGCCAGAACATCAGTATCTTTCGGTGTGTAATCTGGCGTGTAATAAGTCAGCCTGTAATCTTTAACTCCGGCCTGATACCCAGCTTTCGCTTGAGTCGTCGTTTTCGCGTAAGACATATGTCCCTTCCTGGGAATTACTGCAATTTTTTTTTGCCCATTTGGCAGATGCTTAAAACTATATCAAGAAATCAATTAGCTACACTTCAAATTTTTTTTAGAATTTCATAACCTCTCTTTATATATTTTTAATAGGTATAAATTTTTGTTGCACCATCCATCCAAAAAGTGACATCTTGTGATTTGGGGATCGTCCTTGCAGAACAGCCAAAAAAATGATGTTCTTGTCAAATCCCCCCCTTTTCCCGTCAGTGGGGCGACAATATTTTTAAGTCGCGGCACTGCAACTATCACTCCCGTCCCGATGTGAGATTATCGCTCGCAATTTAGCTAATTCCTTCCTTTCCTCTGCCCCTCTCTTCCCCTAGCCCTTAGACTCTCTTAAGCAGTAGCCTATTTGTGAATCGTTCGGTCAGGAGAATAACTATGTCATTATTGAGTGGGCGCATCAGTATTTTCCTAAGTGCCGCGCTGCTGGGATTGGCAGCATTCCTGGGAGAAACCGACACCAGAAGCGTCCTAGCTCAATCGTCCGGAAAAGATGAGACTCCCTTTTACCCAGCACAACCGCCGCCACCAGAAGTCGATCCCTTACGAATACAGCGCCAAACGCCTCAGCAACGAGAGTATCGCGTTAGTGCTTTACTACGCGATGTTCTCGGCAAACTCTGGGTAGGTTCGTGGCAGGGATTAGCGCGGATTGACCCCAATACGGGTCGCATTTTGACGCGGGTCAACTTACCCGATGTTTTTATCGGTGCTTTAGCTGAAGATAAAGTAGGCAGAATTTGGGTGGGAACTTACCAGGGATTGCAACGAGTAGACCCCCGCACCA